>JANXZD010000214.1 GCA_025355705.1 Bacteroidota bacterium
GAAGCGATTCCGATTAAAAAAGAAGAATCAGTTCGAGCAGCCATAGAAAGAATTTCGAACACTTCGGTCCCCTCTTTAGCTACACCAAATGGCATAGTTGATAAAATTAAATCTTATGATTCAACAGCAACAGCATCTAATTTTGGATTTAACCATCAAGATGTAATGCTAACATGGTTTAAAACGGAAGCGTGTGGAGCAATAAAATCAATTATATGGCATAATTATGGCCTTAAAGGCGATATCGGAAAAGCAACAATTCGCGCTTGGAAAGTCGATCCGCGCGTAGCAACACTTCCGGTTACTGCAGGTGCAGGTGGTTCAAATTCTGCAATGGGATATTATATTGATTCTGCCGATAGCGATGGAAATGTTACAGCATTTAGAAATAAAGCAACAGACACAACATTTCATCCTGCCGTTGGAAATCCTGATAGTGCAAAAGTCTCCTTCGATCCGTTGGGGAAAGAAGCATCGTGGCTTCCCAACGGACTTCAAATAACACTTGATTCTGCAAAGTGGCAGGGAATAAACTTGTCAGAGTTTGGAGATTCAATGACATTTAAACTGGGTGAATTGTTCGGGTTCACAATTCAAAATGCTTCTCCTGCAGGCGGAGCTGACGCACGTATGGAAATGTACGTGTATGCAAATACAGTTGTTCCGTTCCATTCATTTAAGTTCTACGAAGCAATGCGCGGTGCTAATAGAGGCTGGCATATTCGCGGTGACTTTGAATGGCAAATGTACGCTGTTGTTGAATACACTGAACCACCCAGACCGATCATAAGTCTACAAAGACTCTTTACAACACTGCAAACCGGACCGCGTACTGTAAAAGCTATAGTAACGGATGATAACCCAGCTGGTGGAGCTAGAGGTGTTAAATCTGTAGATCTCTACGCAAAAATAAATAGCGGTGCTTTCGTTAAAACTTCTATGACAGGAACTGAACCAAACTATACAGGAACACTTCCGGGTGCAAACCCAACTGATACAGTACAGTATTATGCTGTTGCGACTGACGTAAATAATAATGTATCTCCAAAATCTCCAACGTATTTGTACACAATATTTAAAGTAATAAATAATATTCTGTTAATGTACAATGGTCGTTCACTTCCAAGCGGTTTTACTATTACTACTATTGCGCCTTATTATATGATAAAAGACAGCGTAAAAGAAAAACCATATTATGATATTTGGGATGTGAAGAATTATGGTACCGCAGATATTCCTGAATTGCTTACAAATTATAGAATAGTAAATGAAGTTACGGGTGACGGCGGTTATGTAGATCTTACCAAATTTGCAGGTAATTTCCTTGCTGGTGCAACACCTACTAATAGACGCACCTGGATCTTCGCAGATCAAGATCATGGATTTATCAGTGGTTATACAGATACAATTTTTACTGATACAGACGCACATGTAAAATATTTTGGAATGAAAGCACTCATCAATCAAGATTATCCTTATGTTGTTAATGGAAATAAATTTGTTACACAGCCATGGGAAATTAATGTTGATAGCGCAATTTATAACGATCCAGTATTTGGATTTATTGGAAACAAGACCAAAAAAGATACAGTAAAATTTTGGTACGATCCAAACCATGAAGTATCTTCAACTTATTCAAACTGGATGGATGAAATTACACCAACGCTTGATGCGACTGTTCTTTTTAGAGATAAAAATTATGGGAATAAAGTTCTCGGTGTAACCAAACAAGCTACCGATGGTTCGTGGAGAACATACACACTTATGTTTGATTATTTAGGAACCAACTTTAGAAGTGATACAACTGGTGGGTACACAACACCGAACGATAGTAAATATAAATACTCATGGATTGTTAATGCTGGTCATGTTATGAAGAATACATCCGATGTATTTTTAAATGTTCATGATGTTTATTCTATGACCCCAAAAGAGTTTGCATTATTTCAGAATTATCCCAACCCGTTTAATCCGACAACAGTAATCAGCTATCAGCTATCAGCAAACAGCTTTACCACATTAAAAGTTTATGATGTGCTTGGGAAAGAAGTGGCAACATTGGTTAATGAAAAACAAAACTCTGGAATACATAGCATAACATTCGCAGGAACCAAACTATCAACCGGCATCTATTTCTATCGCCTCCAATCCGAAAGTTTTGTTGAGACAAAGAAGTTGTTGTTGTTGAAATAATGATGTTTGACTTAATCGGTGGGATTCCATTTCATGCCAGCTTACGCTGGCATCCAGTTTTTAGATTCCGGCTTCGCCCTAAACGCTTGGCGGGCAGGTCGCCGGAGTGACGAAGTCAGAAGAATCACTGAATTGACGATGATAAGATGATAAAAAAATAAATCAGTCTTATTGCTCTTATTTTCCATGCTTATTGTGTTTAATTTTTATACGCAGAGTAAATAGCCTTCCTTTTTTCCGCAAATTTACCGTATCTTTGTCCACAAATTAATAGTTGCATACCGTTAGAAAACATCTTCGTTTTGCAATATTGAGTTTCACCGTTCTCAAACAGAGAGTCGTTATGGTCATCACAAACAAAT
>JANXZD010000021.1 GCA_025355705.1 Bacteroidota bacterium
CTTTGAAAGCAATGCAAGTTGCAGAGGAGCAAATCAAGTATCAGATAAAACAAAACAAGAAATGACTGAACTCAAAGATTGGATAGCAGAATTCAAAACTGAAAAGCCAGAACTAAACGACTTCGTAACAAAACTTGAAGGGTTTATTTCTGACACAGGCTTCAACGCTGCTAAGTTTGAGAAAGCAGTTGAGACGGGACTACAAAAGAAAGAGGAGGAAGTAAGAAAAACTTTTATAGCCGATGCTGAAAATTAAGAAACTAACTATTGAAAACTTCAGAGGGCTTCGGTTGCCTGTTTCTGTTGATTTCGTGAAAGGTAACAAGACAACTTCCGCTTTGATTTATGGAAGAAATGGAACAGGAAAAAGTTCAATTGTTGATGCTTGGGAGTGGTTGCTTAACACCTCAATTGAAAACCTTGAACGTGAAGGTATCTCTTTAGCCGACTTGCCGCATAAAGCATCTGGAGGAAACAACAGCTACATCACAGCTGAATTCCAACATACCTCGATAGGCACTGTAACTGCAAAATTTAACCCAAAGAAAATATCTGTTCCAACAAGGTCAGGGGAATTTGATGAGTTTAAAACTCTTAGCAATTACCCAAATTTTTTACGATACATAGATTTGAATGAATTTGTTTGTAATAAACGACCAGCAGAAAAATATAAATACATCGCAAAATTTTTTGGACTTGAAAAATTTTCATTGTTGCAAGACACAATGCAAACAGCAATCAACAAGCAGACAAGTAACTTACAAAATCTTCAATCAGCTTTTGATACAAGCAGTAAAACTATTAATGCTATTACGGGAAAGATAAATGTTGACGAAGCAACGATTGTTGCATTCATCAACACAATTGCTTTAAAGCATAAATTACCTGCAATCACAGCATTTAAAGAAGCCGATACTGTGAAGACCGCTTTACAAAAAATCGTTCAGAAGAACCCAATCACTAAGGAACTTACTGAGTGGAAAGCATTTCAACTTCGACAAAATTCTTTTTACCCAATCGCAACAGCAAAGGCGAATTGCATTGCCCTTGAAAACCTTTTTACAGATTTAAAACAAAATGAAGAAAGCATCAAGCAGCTTATTCTTTCTTCTCTTTACGAACTAAGCATTGAAATAATTCCCAAACTGGAAGACAAATTAAAGTGTCCAGTTTGTGATGAAACTTTTAAGGGTGATTTGCTAAAGCATATCACAGTCAAACACAATTCTTTGTCTGCACTAACAAAAAAGAAAACAGATTTTGAAGCAAAAAAATCCTTACTGGAAAATCAGTTTGAAGGAATATCAAGAAAAATAGCGGCAATTGAAGCAGAGAGCAGTTCAGTTGTGTTGTCAGCGTTTCAAACTTTCTTTGATGATTTAACTTCAATCAACTCTACCCTTCCTTCTTTAATTGCAACCCTGAAAAAGCAACTTAAAGATTTGACAACGCTTTCAATCAATAACGACACAGCCATTGGAAAAATTGATACAATTATTTCTAATGAAGTCATAAGTAAGCAATTTGTTATTGATAAAATTGCAGCATTGTCAAAAGACGAAACGACAAAAACTTTAGCACAGGACTACACAAATATTTCCAACATAATTGATAATTTCAAGAGCCACTCAATAAACAAAGAGAAAGTTACCTATTTAAAAACCATCACTGACAATCTTGAAGTTTTCTTTAATAATCTTACGACCTATATTCAAACAGAAATTCAAAATACTTTTACAACTATTTCCGCTGATGTAGTAGATTATTTTAATGTATTAGAAAATGCCAATCCAGATATAAAAAACCCTGCTTTAAAACTGCTCACGGGAAAGGATAAGGCAGTAGAATTGGAAATTGAATTTGTTACAGAGAAAATCACACCTGCGTTTAAGTTTCTAAGTGAAAGCCAAGTGAACAGTTTTGGACTTGCTATTTTTCTCGCTTCTGTTAAACATTTCAACAAAGATTTTAAGTTTTTCATTTTAGACGATGTTGTAAATAGTTTTGACAGTTTTAAAAGACCAAGAGTTGCAAAGTTGATAGCTTCAAAGTTCAGCGACTTTCAAGTTTTAATGATTACACACGACCAAATTTTCTTTGACACCGTGCAAAGAAATTTTCCTGAATGGCCACGATATAAGTTTACAGCCTGGGATTATTCAACTGGACCTAAATGCAAGCCATCAAAAAATTATTTGGAGGAAATTCAATCATACATTGATGATGGCAATCCTATTACGGCAGGACAAACTTTAGGAAAGTATTTAGAATGGATTTTTGGAATTCTTTGTGAGAATATGGAAACTCAAATTCCTTATAGAGTTGAAAATGTTTATACACTTTCTGATTACTATAATCTGCTTGCAAAAAGATTTAGAGATAAACTCAAACTTGCAAATACACAGCATAAACTTTTTGGACTTCTGGACGAATTTGAAACAGTGACAATTTTCCGAAACTATTGTGTTCATTGGAAGAATGAAGCAACTCAGTTCACGACAGAAGAGATAGATGCAATTTTCAAAAAGTGGATTGAAATTGAACAAATAATATTTTGCACTTCGTGCAAATCATTTGTTCATTACGAGAACATCAGTAGCACCAATTATGTGCGGTGTGATTGTGGAATAACAAATTTATTGGACCAAAAGCATTATACATCTACAAAATAAATGATCTGACAAATTCATACGGACGGAAGAACAGCCGATAACAGCGGCTTGGCGTTATGCGGGCATTCAATTAAAATGGAGTGCGGCTTTCCAAATAAGCATTTATCTTGCCGACAAATTCTTCTCCGAAAACCCGCACAACGCCAAGCCCAAAAACGTTAGACAACCACTCAAAACGTCAGGAGAAACAATACATTTAAAAAACGAAATGATGACCAGACAAATTTTAAAGAGCACTTTAAAAACATTTGCTTTCATATTTCTTATGTCGGCAATCATAAGCTGTACCGGCAGCAGCAAAACAGAAACCAAAGCCGGTTCGACTGCAGCTACTGAAAAAGAAGTCATAACTGACACTGTTGTTCTATTTTTAATGACGTCGGCGTCTAATGATTTTCGTCATCATCAGCCGCCAACACCTCTTGATTTTCGTAATGTAAAAATTGGCTACCTAACATCACCAAACAACGAAAAGATTTATATTTTATGCGGTGAATTTCTATCTCAAGAGAATAAGGAGTGGGTAGCGTTTACCACTATTAAGACATCGGGCTACGAACAATATCTTGGAAAAACGCAATATTGCCAAGATGCAACAATAGTTTTGACAAATGAAAATCTATCGGTTGAATTAAGGAATAAATTGACTGAGTAAAGAAATACTTTGATAAAAATCTACAAAATTATAAAACGGGGCTAACACAATGGCTTTATCGATGAAAAAACTAATGAAAAAAAACATTGCCTAAACACGGGTTTTGCGTCAGGCGGCTGACGTGCAAACTTGAAACTTTATGCTCCAAAACCTGCCCTTCGCCAAGCCGCCGAACGTTATATACAATACTAAAAATGCTCATGCACTTCGTATTCAAAAAAATACAAAAAAACCTTCTTCTCATTTCGGGACTTTTTCTTTTCATTGTGTGGACATCTGTCCATGCACAAGAAAAAAAGTTCAGTGAACGATACATTGATGCGTATAAAAAATATCTAGATGCTCCATGTCCGATCAAAAAAGACAGCATTCAACATTTTGTTTATTTTGCCCGGGACAGAGAACTGATAAAAGATCATCCTTTTTTATCACACTCCATGTTCAAGGGGGCACAACTTATGTACGCATGGCGTGAGCTTGAACCTGAAGAAGGCAAATACGATTTTTCGGTTTTGGAACAGGACTATGCCTACCTTAAAAAATTCAATAAGAAACTTTTTGTTACACTGCAGGATGTAACCTTCAGCTCCAAACGAAAAGCGGTGCCGGATTATATACTTTCTCCGGTATATGATGGCGGCGCTGTAGAGCAATACAACAACGACGGAAGCCGGGGCGGTTGGGTCGCTCAACGGTGGAATAAAAAGGTACGGGAACGATTTGCTCTGCTCATACAAGCCATGGGCAAAACTTTCGATGGAAAGATAGAAGGCATTAACCTCCAGGAAACGGCAATAGAAGTAAAGGATTCAAGTTTTTCGGAGTCAGGCTACGTAACAGGCATAAAAGAAAATATGCTCGCATTGAAACAGGCTTTTCCAAGATCAATTACTATGATCTATGCCAATTTTATGCCGGGCGAATGGCTCCCCGGAAACGATAAAGGCTATTTACGAAGCATTTATCAATACGGCGAACAGATTGGTGTCGGTCTCGGGGGACCCGATCTGATGGTAAAAAGAAAAGGACAACTGAACCATACTATTGCCATGATGCATGAAAGTCGTTACACCGTTCCGCTTGGTATAGCCGTAGAAGACGGTAACTACATCGGCGAAACAGGCGATGCAACCGAAGATAAAACCAAAACACACGAAAATATCGTTCCAATGCTGCATGCCTTTGCCAAAGATTTTTTGAAGGTAAATTATATGTTTTGGGCAAACCAAGAACCTTATTTTAAAGAAGATGTATTGAATTGCTTCACCAATGACAACTAGCAGATATCCCTTGACGGATTCAATATCGTTTTGCGCAACGTTAAGACCAAGACATTTACTGATAACTTAAAAAAATAGACTATGACAAAAAGTACATTAATTGAAATGAACAATGTCGGTATCGTTGTTGAATCCCTTGATAAAGCCATTTCCTTTTTCACAGAAATTGGACTAACGCTTGAAGGGCGAATGATGGTTGAAGGTGAATGGGCCGGACGTGTTACCGGACTTGGCAATCAGCCTGTTGAGATCGCCATGATGGTTACTCCCGATGGACACTCCAGGCTTGAACTCTCACGATTTCTCACTCCTCAAACAATTGCAGACCACAGGACTGCTCCGGTGAATTCTCTTGGCTATCTGCGTGTTATGTTCCGTGTTGATAATCTTGACGAATTACTATCCAGACTTGAGAAGCACGGTGCTGAACTCGTTGGAGAAGTGATGAACTACGAAAATATTTATAAGCTCTGCTACATTCGCGGTATAGAAGGACTTCTTATCGGCTTAGCTGAACAACTCGGTAGTCAAACAGCGAAAGATATTTTAGAAAAATCTTGACAAAGGAATTTTGTAAAAAGAGTTAATTGACAAACAAAACTGTGAGAACAATAAAAGCAGCGCATAACAGCTATCGTAATTTTTTCGCATTAACACTCAAATGCATAAACCGGACAAGCAAAAAAAATTACGTATGCTTGCAAAACGTTATAGACTATGTTAAACGACCACATAATTAAACAACGATGAACGCAGACATTCAAGCATATAACAACAAGCAAACAACGGATGACAAAGAAATTTGCGATCTTCTTGCTGCGACCGTTGACAGCCAACTGACGAAAGCAGAAAGCAAAATTTGGCACGCCCACCCTGTTTGGTTTTTAGACGGCAATCCAATCGTCGGTTACAGTAAACAGAAGGCAGGCTGGCGTTTGATGTTTTGGAGCGGAGCGGGTTTTGAAGAAGACCCCTTGAATGTGGTCGGTAAAAAATTTAAAGACGCTTCTATATTCTACACTACCGTTGAACAGATCAATACAAAAGATCTAAAACGGTGGCTGAAAAAATCAAAAGAAATTCAGTGGGACTATAAGAACATCGTGAAAAGAAAAGGCAAATTAAAAAGATTAAAATAATCTGAAAAAGTGACGGTATCATACACAGTATGAACAACACAAACAAACACGATGATCGTATAGCAACAATGACCTTCGCTTCTGTCTATCCGTTGTATCTGGCAAAAGTGAAGAAGAAAGGGAGGACAAAAAAAGAATTGCATCTCGTCATTGAGTGGCTGACCGGTTTTGACGAAAAAAAACTGAAGGGGCTCATTGATAAAAATGTAACGTTTAAAATATTCTTTCAGAAAGCAACGGTAAATCCCAATGCCCGTCTCATTACCGGTGTGATCTGCGGTTATCGAGTAGAAGAAATCGAAAATCCATTGACGCAGCAGGTACGGTATTTGGACAAGCTGGTGGATGAATTGGCAAAAGATCGTACGATGGAGAAGATTTTTCGTGTCGCTAAATGAATTACCCGGCCGCTCCGATGGAGTCCTTTGGACAATCAACGGGGTATCTTTGTCATGCCCGAACTTTTCTGTCGGGCATCCATAGAATAGACTCCCGCTCGACGAGCGAGAAATCCCGACCACCCTGGTCGGGATTTTCATTTTATAGCATATACTGTGTATGTCGTATATTCCTTAAAACACGATCTAGTACATAATGGTCAAACCGAGGATTGAAAACGTCGGGTTGGAGAACACCAGCGGTTGGGATCTTCTCAACAAGGCCGTATTTCCCGATGCATTTGGTGAATCGAGAGGAAGTCGAGATCAGATCTGAGTCGATGAAGGATATTTCGATATACTCTATTGAATTTTACTATTAACGATCTCGAGAATTTCTTTTTCGAGCACCATTGCCTTACTTTCCAACTCTGCACCTTTGTGAAGTTTTTCTTTTGCAAAATCAGATTCCTTCATCCCTGCAGCATTGATCTTCACATTCAAAAATGCACCCATCACAGCGGTCCGCGCGCATAACGCACCGACCCCCGCATCACTGACCGAATTCGGATTTCCTTTTTCCGCCATTGCCTTTATCAGCTCCATTGATGCGTACGATGTCTCCATGACCTGGAAGGGTATTTCAATCGCATATCGTGTTGCTGCAGTAATCGCCTCAGACCGTAATTTTTTTTCTGCGTCTGTTGATCTTGGAAGTTTGTACGAATCCATGATTGCATTGAATGCATTGGTGTCTTCATCAACCAGGAACAACAGCTTGTCCTTGATCGCCTGACCCCGTTCTGCCCAGGTGGAAAATTCCTCCCACCGTTCATCCCAGCCGGCTTTGTGGGACGATAAGTTTGCCACCATCGTTCCCAGCGACGCTCCCAGTGCGCCGATGTATGCAGAAATTGATCCGCCTCCCGGAGCGGGTGATTCTGATGCTGTTTCGTTTGCGAATCCCTTGCAGGTGTAGTCGATCAATTTCTTTTTTGAATTGTCTTCTAGCAGATATTCTATGATCTTTTCTTTTGGATTGAACGGTTTGAGATCATCGAGGCCAAGCGATTTTATTGCTATTTTTATTATTTCTTCCTCTGCGATACCGACCGAACGCTGTTGTTTTTTCAAAAAATATTTTCCTGCATCGAGCATGGCCTGTAAGGGTATCAATCCAATCAATTCAGAACCGGTGACCCGCAATCCCCGTTCCAATGCCTTTTTCGATGCCTCTTCAAATGCAATGTGAACAGGAGTGATGTTGATATTGGTAAGATTTATTGAAATTTGTGCAATACCGTATTCTTCAATGTACCATCCGATGGCCTTCACCGCTTTCAACGTGCCGGGAATGTACAGATCTTCCCCTTTTTCATTTTTAAGGATCTTGCCTGCGATCTGGTTGCCTTCTCTTTTCGGACGCCCCTTTTCTCTAATATCAAACGCAATTGCATTCGCTCTTCGCACAGATGTTGTATTCAGGTTTACATTATAGGCGATCAAAAAATCCCTAGCGCCGACGGCAGTTGCTCCTGTTGTAGCATTAAATGCAGCAGGACCAAAGTCGGGTTTCCATTCCGGGTCGGACAATTTCTTTTGAAGCCCTTCATATTCTCCTGCGCGGCAGTTCGCAAGATTTCTTCGCTCCCCGGTATAGGCAGCGTACTCATAGCAATAGACGGGAATGGAAAGTTCCTTTCCAATGCGTTCTGCCAGGCGTCGTGCGTACACAACTGTTTCTTCCATTGTAATTCCGGAAATCGGAATGAGCGGGCAGACATCGGTCGCGCCCATGCGGGGGTGTTCTCCGGTATGATTTCTCATGTCAATAATTTCAGAAGCTTTCTTTACCGCCTGAAATGCAGCTTCAAGAACTGCCTCAGGTTCACCGACAAACGTTACCACTGTCCTGTTGGTAGCCTTTCCGGGGTCCACATCAAGCAGACGGACGCCGTCAACCCGTTCAATCTGAGAAGTGATCTGTTTTATGATAGCCATGTTCCGTCCTTCGCTGAAATTCGGAACACATTCGATTAATTTTTTCATACTGATCCACATTGGGTTATTGAATTTTCCCATTTATTACCATCACAACAGCGGAATTATCATCCAAAGAATAAGGAAATAAATGATAAGAAGGAATAGAGTTTCAGTATATTTTCAATCGTCATATTTGCAGGGTGAGGCAGGAGTATTTCAATCAACGTGGTTTGTATCACTGGAGGATGCAAGGATTGACAGCGAAGAATGTCGTAACAAATATACTACTCATCGACCACGGTATGCACCGGGGTATAGATCCCCGAAAGAATTTTTGATTGAAAACAAATATTCTTCCCGGCAATGGATCGAATACGAAATATACGTACGTTGGCAAAAATGCTCTCTTTTCTGGATCGGTTTTTTATGGTCCGGTCACACATATCTGAAAGGAAGAAATATTATGATCGTCGAGGTATTAAACCCATTAAAAAAATGCGGACGTATGTTCGCGTTTTTTATGTACACCCATTTCTCATCACAATATCCAACACACAGGCAGATTCCGTTTAAGAGCATAACGGGATGACACACTTTTTTATTTTCTTTGTGTCTTTGTGTGAGATTTATTTATCGGTTGGCAACACCGGTGAGAAAATACATCATTGCCAAAGCGGCAAGTTTTGCAGTTCGTCCATCAACATCATATTTGGGATTCATCTCAACGATATCAATCAGTTTGGTCTTCCGTCTTTTGCCTGCAAATAACGCGGCGGTGAGAAATTCTTCGGCTGTTAAGCCTGTTGGAAGCGGGTCGCTGACACCGGGAGCATCGGTACTGTGCACAGCATCCAGATC
>JANXZD010000022.1 GCA_025355705.1 Bacteroidota bacterium
TGACGAACTGCCGTAATGACATTTTGAAGGAAATCCATCTGTTTCTCAATGTCAACATCGATCTGTGACTCAATATCAGCAACCTGTTGGATCATTGAGCGCATGATTGTTTCATCCGGTTTTCTCTCGGAGAGATGCTGATAAATCTCTTCCGTAACGAACGGCATGAATGGGTGAAGGAGTTTCAATGTTTCTTCATATATCTTCAACGCACGATTGATGATTGACCGTTTTAATTGCTGATCAGTAGTATCTTGAAGACGATTTTTCACAAATTCAACATACCAATCGCAGAAGTCTTTCCAAAGAAACTCATACAATAATTTCACTGCATCATTGACACGAAATTCATCCATTGCTTTTGTTACATCGCGAACAGTGGATCCAAACTTGGACAAGATCCATTTGTCCGTAAGATCACTCGATTTTTGCGAGCCAACGATTGTTAATTGTTCATTGTCAATTGTCAACTGATCTCTATGCATCATTAAAAAGCGGCCCGCATTCCAGATCTTATTCGCAAAATTTCTGCCGATCTCACATTTATCATTATCATAAAGCACATCTTGACCAACAGGAGCAATAAAGAGAACCGTAAACCGTAACGCATCGGCACCGTATGTTTGTATCACATCGATCGGATCGGGAGAGTTGCCGAGCGATTTACTCATCTTACGTCCTTCAGCGTCGCGAATTAAACTTGTAAAATAGACGTGCCGGAACGGAACTTTACCCTTGAATTCTAATCCTGCCATGATCATTCGCGCAACCCAAAAGAAAATAATATCCGGCGCTGTTACCAGAACATCGGTTGGATAAAAATATTTCAGATCATCTGTCTCTTCCGGCCAATTGTGAACGGAGAAAGGCCAAAGCCAGGATGAGAACCAGGTATCAAGCACATCATCATCTTGACGAATATCTTCTTTTTTGATATTCGGGCTTTTTGTTTTCAGTTTATCGAACGCTTCGTTCAGTGAACGCGCTGCAGTATAATTTCCGTCCGGAGAATAATATGCAGGGATTCTATGCCCCCACCATAATTGACGCGAGATACACCAATCACGGATATTGGTCATCCAGTGTTCATACGTTTTGGTGAATCGTTCGGGATAGAATTTTATTGTCCCATCAAGCACAACGTTGAGTGCAGGTTCTGCCAGCGGTTTCATTTTTACAAACCACTGATCGGAAAGATACGGTTCAATCACGGTATCGCAGCGATAACAATGTCCGACATTGTGTGTATGGTCTTCGGTCTTTACCAAGTTTCCAATTTTTTCCAGATCACGCAATAATTCACGGCGACATTCATATCGATCGAGACCTTGATATTTCGGTGGGACATTGAGATTCATTTTTGCCGAAGTATCCATTACAATAATTTGTGGCAGGTTCAATCGAATTCCGGTCTGATAATCATTCGGGTCGTGTGCAGGAGTAACTTTTACGGCTCCCGTTCCGAATGACGGATCGACAAAATCATCTGCAACAATTGGAATTGTTCTATTTGCAATTGGAACGATTGCATTTTTCCCGACAAGATTTTTATATCGTTCATCTTTTGGGTTGACAGCAACAGCTGTATCACCAAGCATTGTTTCAGGACGAGTAGTAGCAACGATTATGATTTCGTCGGAGTTTTCAATCTGATATTTGATATGCCAGAGATGACCTTTGCTCTCAACACCGTTCACTTCGTCATCACTCAATGCAGTCTGCTCGCGAGGACACCAATTGACGATATACTTTCCTTTATAGATCAACCCCTTGTCGAAGAGTTGAACGAACACTTCTTTTACAGCATTGGAAAGTCCCTCATCCATGGTGAATCGTTCACGCTCCCAATCGCACGATACACCAAGTTTTCTCAATTGTTTGTTGATCGATCCGCCGTATTGTGTGCGCCAATCCCAAACTCGTTCGAGAAATTTTTCTCGTCCAAGTTCACGGAGTGAAGTTCCTTCTTTACGAAGAGCTTTTTCTACCACATTTTGAGTTGCAATTCCGGCATGGTCAGTTCCAGGAATCCAACATGCTTCAAATCCCTGCATTCGTTTCCATCGAGTGAACACATCCTGAAGTGTATTATTCAGAATGTGACCCATATGTAAAATGCCGGTAATGTTTGGAGGGGGAATGACAATTGTGTGCGCTAATTTATCTGGATTGATCGTTGCGTGAAAAAAACCGCTCGATTCCCACCATTGATAGATTCTATCTTCTGATTCTTGAGGATTATATTGTTTTGGTAATTCTGACATTATTGAATAAAAATAATTGATAAAAGTGTCATTGCGGGGAGTGGCGCGTTTCGCGCCACGACGCGGCAATCTGTTTATACGTTGGCTGCTTAAAGGTAAAAATTTTTGAACGAAAAATCCCGCTTTTATGCGGGATTCTGCAACTTTCTTTTCCCGATAAGTTTAGCGCTCTAACGCTAAACTTAATGCTGTGGTCAACTTCAAAACATCTTTTGTAGTTTTATCCAGCCTGTCACTGACGATCCTTAAAATATTTTTAAGGATTACATATCCGATTTCTTTATCACTTTCGGTCAAATGGAAAAATGAATCTCTCTCCAAGACTGCGACTGAACATCGTGTCTTTGCTATAACACTGGCAGAACGTTCGCTTTTCTCATCGAACAATCCCATTTCACCGAAGAATGCGTGATCATTTGCTGTCAGTTTATTCAACATCTTATCCCGATGATCCATACCGCTGCCGGAGATCTTGAGCAGAAGAGTCCGAGAGACTTCCACTTCGCCATCTAAGAGAACGAACATTTCATGTCCTTGTTCATTCTCTTTGATGATGAACGAGCCTTCCGTGATCGTTCGTAATGTCATTATGGAACGGACTCGTTCCATATCCTCTCTTTTCAAACCGATAAAGAGAGGGATTTTCTCTAAAAAATCTATATCAAGTGTTTTCATTCAAATGTTCCAAGGATGACTGCGATATCTTTTTTTTGCAGAATGTAATCGAATGGTGGATTGACATTGACGCGCGTTCCGGATTTTTCTGCAACATTGATCCCTGCTTCCCGGAATTTTCTCTCGCATGATACATCCGCGATCGATGCATTCATCGAACGAAA
>JANXZD010000066.1 GCA_025355705.1 Bacteroidota bacterium
GTGCAATCTTCATATAACTCCTGAATAATTGGACGCAGCCACACATCGTTGAAATTCGCAGTTGGCAGGGCGACATCTGCTTTTGCGAGCGAAAGTAGATTCTCAATAATCGATGACATTCGAATGGTCTCCTCCAGTGCACTTGAGAGTACCGTCCTGTATTCTTCAGGAGAGAGTCTTTTACTGCGAAGGGCAAGCTCAAGTTCTCCTCGCATAATCGTTAACGGTGTGCGAAGTTCGTGTGATGCATCGCTGGAAAATTGCTGGACCTGGGAAAACGATAATTGCAGACGGCTGATCATTTCATTGAATGTTGCAACCAAACGCCCAAGCTCATCATCAACACCCGAAGATCGTATTCGCTGATCAAGATTTTGCGCGGTGATGGCACGTGCGGTCCGTGTAATATCATCCACCGGTTTGAATGAGCGTGAAGCAAGGAACCATCCGCCGCCGATTGAAATTACAATCGCAACCGGGATCAGGAGTAAAAAAATTGAGAATAAATTTCCCAACACTTCGTTGATCTCAGAGATAGGATATGCGATATACACCTTCATCGTTCTATCCTGGCTGACTGCGAGACGCAACGGTTGTCCTTGTGCGTTCCAAATAGTCGCTAGTTTTGTTATATCCTGCGGAATATCGTCGAACGTGATATTTTCTTCCTTACCAAGACCGGATTTATAAAGGATGTCGCCATTTCGGTCGCGGATTTGGACGATCTGTTTTTTAGAGACTTGCAGCGAATGTTCATAGATCTTATTCCATAACTCATCATATTCAACATCAGTTGAATCTATATTTCTCATTTCAACTTCATTAGATCTTCGCACTGTTTCTCCTGCAGATTTTTTATCAATTATTGATTGCGGCTTCTGTCGTGGACGCGGTTTTTTTAAACGTACTTTTTTTGCCTGAGGCTCAATATAATTTTTTAATGTGACAACTTCTTGATATAACGATCGATCGAGACTAGAAAGAAGATTCTGTTCGGTATAAACGTATGATACGACAGCAAAACAAAGAAGTGTTCCGCCGACAATGAGAGAGTAATAGAGCGTGAGTCTGAAACGAATTGAGCGTTGAAGGTTCTTCATTCAAAAAATATTATTGTTCAATGATCTTTCATGACATACCCAACACCGCGAATAGTGTGAAGTAGTTTTTTTTCAAAATCTCCGTCGATTTTTGTCCGTAAATGATTAATGTAGACATCAATAATATTTGTTCCGGTATCGAAATTGTAGTTCCAAATATGTTCGGTGATCGTACTGCGATTAAGTGTCTTATTCTTGTTACGGATAAAAAATTCGAGCAGAGAGAACTCTTTTGTTGTCAGATCGATCACTTTTCCGTCACGTAAGACTTTACGCGAAACAAGATCAACAGCAAGGTCTGCAATTGTCAAGGTGGTTGCTGATTTTTCCGCCCCCTTTTTCCTGCGAAGTAACGAGCGGACTCGCGCCAGTAATTCGGTGATTGCAAAGGGCTTCACAAGATAATCATCAGCGCCAGTATCGAGTCCTTTTACACGGTCTTCAACCGTTCCTTTTGCTGTCAGCATCAATACAGGAGTTTCAATATTTGAAGTTCGAAGAGAGGATAAGACTTGAATGCCATCTTTTTTGGGAAGCATGATGTCGAGGATAATAAGATCGTGTTGTTGCTTCAAAGCCAACAACTCTCCTTTTTCACCGTCGAACGCATCATCCACGGAATATTTCTCTTCTTCCAATCCTTTTCGGATGAGAGCGGAGATCTTTTTCTCATCTTCAATGATGAGTATTTTTGCTTTTTGTTCTTTCATTGGTCATTCATTTTTTTAAGGTCAATGGTAATCGCAACAACATAGAATAAAAGTACCCGATTACAAACAAGGAAGCAAGTATTCTTCTCGGAAACAACCGATATTTCTTAAGAATTATTCATTTTACCGTCAATAATCAATCTTGGATATTCAGCAACGTTTTTATATTTTCTATTGTATGAAACAATTACTTCCTCTATTACTATTTTCTTTTTTCAGCTTATCGTGCGGTGTTGTCAACACCGTTGCCGTCAACGCAACCACAAACATTATTGATTACGGATTAGGTGCGATTTTTGAAGAATCAGATCTGGATTTTGCAGAAAAGGCTATTCCAGGAAACCTCATTCTCTTAGAAGCTCTTTACCGCGCAAAAGCCAAGGATGATGATCATCTTGCATTTCTTTTAGTACAGGGCTACACCGGATATACCCTTGGATTTGTGGAAGATGTTGATGTCGATCGTGCTAAAGTATTGTATGCCCGTGCCCGTGATTACGGTCTACAATCGTTGAAGAAGAACAAACAATTCGCTGCCGCGTTCGATCAAGATCAATTGGCATTCAAAAAAAGTCTGGAGCAATTCGGCAAAGACGATGTTCCGATGATCTTTTGGACGGCGAATGCTTGGGGTAATCTTATCAATGTCAGCATCTCCGATCCGACAGTACTTGGCGATCTTCCTAAAGTAAATGCGATGATGGAATTTGTTCTAAAGAATGACGAAACATATTTTTATGGAAGTGCACACTTATATTTCGCCGCAATCCTCGCAACAACTCCAAAGAATCTCGGTGGAAAACCGGATAGCGCGCGATATCACTTTGAAAAATGTTTTGGGATCGGGAAGAACCTGTTTGTTCTTCCGCATGTGTATATGGCAAAGAGTTATTGTGTCCAAATGCAGGATAAAGAGTTGTTCAAAAAATTATTGTTGACCGTCGAAGAGGCATCCCTCGACTCACTTCCCGCGCAGCGACTGGTAAATGCTATTGCAAAACGAAAAGCCAGAAAATTGTCAGAAAAAATTGACGATTTATTTTATTAAACCTTACGTCTGAAAAAATTCATGCGAAAAAATATTGTAGCGCTTCAGTTTATTCTGTTAACATCATTGCTGTTCTCACAAGATTACGTGATCAAGTTTGCAACACTTGCACCTGAAGGGAGCACGTGGATCAACATCATGAAAGAATATGATGCTGCAGTGCGAAAAGAAAGCGGAGGTAAACTCGGTTTCCGTATCTATGCCGGCGGTGTTGCCGGAGATGAAAAAGATGTGATGCGAAAGATTCGATTAGGTCAATTTAACAGCGCAGGTATTACCGGAACCGGCATTGGTGAGATAACGAAAACTGCTCGCGTTCTCGACACTCCATTCTTATTTAAGAACTCAGCGGAAGTCGATCAAATCCTAACCCAATTCGATGGTGAATTCACCAATGAGTTTGTGAATGGTGGATTTGTTCTTCTTGGGTGGGCGGAAGTTGGTTCAGTGTATATCATTTCGAAAACTCCCGTAACGAAGATCAGCGATCTCCATTCAATCAAAATGTGGGAGTGGGAAGGTGATCCTGTTGCTGATGCAACATTCAAAGCGATCGGCATCAATCCCATTCAACTTTCTATCACCGATGTGGTAACATCACTACAAACGGGATTGATCACTGGCGCTTACGCTTCACCGTTAGCAATTGTTTCTCTGCAATGGAATACTGCCACCAGCAATTTAATGGATTATCCGTTGACCAATGCTTCGGGAGCGGTTGTTATTTCGAAAAGAGATTTTGATAAGATTCCAGCAGATCTTCAGCAGATTCTCCTTAAACATGGTAAATCATTCATGCGAAAGCTGACTGAATTGAGCCGTAAAGACAACATTAAATCGCTTGAAGTGATGAGAAAAACTAAAATGACATTCAATAAGCCCGATGTAAATGAAGTGAAATCATATGAAGAGATTGGAAAGAAAGCGCGTAGAGCATTGATTGGAAAATTATATTCCGAAGATTTGTTGAATCGCGTTGAAAAAGCCTTGGCAGATTTTAGAGCAAAGAGTAAATAATGAATTTTATGAGACCTATATTATTAATTGATAAGTGGCTTGAGAAGATTTCGGGATGGATGTTAGTGTCGCTACTGGGAATAATGATTGTGATGGCATTCGGTCAGGTTATTCTTCGCAATTTTTTTGATTCTAGTATTGAGTGGGGCGATATTTTCCTTCGTCATCTTGTGTTATGGGTTGGTTACTTTGGTGCGGTGATAGCAACAGGTGAAGGTCGGCATCTTCGTATTGAATTTGTCAGCAAACTGGTTCCGACAAAAATCCGAAAAATATTTTTCATTATAACGAGTATCTTTGCCGCTGTGGTCTGTTATTTTTTAATGCAGGCAGCCATCTCATTTGTTCAATCGGAAATGGAGTCCAAAAGCACTCTGCTTCTTGATCTGCAAACCTGGTATTTCATCATCATCATTCCCGTTGGCTATGGGATGCTTTCGTTCCGTTTTATCGTGCGGGCATTAAATTGGCTTGTAGAAATCTTTCGTGGTAATTGGGAAACGTCGGAGGTAAGTCACTAATGCCGATCATCATTATTATCCTCGCTTTTGCACTGCTTATTTTGATTGGCACACCGTTGTTTACTATCATCGGTGCAATTTCGCTTTACGGATTTTCAAAAGAGGGAATTGATACTGCCGCAGTCACTATTGAATTATATCGTCTCGCAGGTCAACCGGTACTGCTTGCAATTCCACTATTCACCGTTGCCGGATATTTTCTTGCTGAAAGTAAAGCACCGCAGCGGATCGTAGCGCTGGCTCAATCATTAATCGGTTGGATGCCTGGCGGATTGGCAATTGTTGTGCTCATCAGCTGTGCAATCTTTACCGCATTCACGGGCGGATCCGGCGTAACAATTGTTGCGCTCGGAGGACTTGTTTTTCCAATCCTGATATCCGAAAAATACTCAGAAAAATTTGCGCTCGGTCTAGTGACAACATCCGGAAGTTTGGGTTTATTATTCCCACCATCGCTTCCAATTATTTTATATGGAACGTTCGCAGAAGTTTCTGTTGATGCATTATTCAAAGCGGGAATTGTTCCCGGAATTATTTTGATGTTAGTGGTAGCGTTATACAGTATTCAACAAGGAAGAAAAGCTCATGTCCCTCGTCATCCATTTGATGCAAAAAAAGCTTGGGCGGCACTCAAAGCAATAGCGTGGGAAATACCACTTCCATTCTTCATTATTTTTGGTATTTACGGCGGATATTTTACCGCTACGGAAGCAGCCGCAGTAACTGCATTCTATGTATTTGTCGTGGAAGTGTTTATATATAAAGACTTGAAATTCTTTACCGACGTTCCGCGCGTGATGAAAGAGAGCATGGTGCTTGTCGGCGCGATTATAATGATTCTTGGATGCGCAATGGGATTGACAAGTTATCTGATCGATCAGCAGGTTCCGCAAAAATTATTTGAATACATCAGTCATGTCGTATCCAGCAAGATATTCTTTCTGATGATTCTCAACGTGTTTCTCCTTCTTATTGGAATGATGATGGAGATATTTTCTGCTATTGTTGTAGTTCCACTTATTGTTCCTGTTGCGAAACAGTATGGTATTGACCCCATCCATCTTGGCATTATATTTCTTGCCAATCTCGAGATCGCTTATTTAATGCCTCCCGTTGGATTGAATCTTTTTATGGCGAGCTTCCGTTTCAAAAAATCTATTGGTGAAGTTGTTATCGCAACCTTACCATTTGTGTTTGTACTCTTCATTGCATTGATCTTAATTACCTATGTGCCTGAATTGAGTTTGTGGTTGGTAAAATAATTTTAGATCTTTTTCGTTGAAACCAGCGCCATAGAGTTATTTAATTGATTAGATCGATTATAAAGTTTATGCTCTTTCCTTATGTCTAAACAAACTACAAAATATGTCTGTCAATCATGCGGTTATGTTTCAGCGCGGTGGACGGGAAAATGCCCGAACTGCAATGAATGGAATTCGTTTGTTGAAGAAGCACCGTCGCCGTTAAAATTAGTCCGCAAGAGCGGGGGCATTGCATCAAAGTTGAATGCAATTTCTCTTACCGATGTTGATAGCATTGCTGATGTTCGTTTTGTAACAGGGATAGGAGAATTTGATCGCGTGCTCGGAGGTGGAATCGTAACAGGGAGTGTTATCCTTCTTGGTGGTGATCCGGGAATCGGAAAATCTACACTGATGATGCAGGTTGCACTTCATTTGAAGGATAAAGTGATCTTGTATGTAACAGGCGAGGAATCTCCGAAACAGGTTAAACTTCGCGTAGAACGATTGGGCAAAGCAACGAACAATATTCTACTTCTTCCCGAAACGAATCTTGAAACGATCACCGATGTGATCGATCGTGCCATGCCCGATCTTGTTATTGTCGATTCAATCCAAACTTTGTTCAATCCGAATCTTGAAAGTGCGCCGGGCAGTGTCGGACAAGTACGTGAATCAACGGGAATGTTGACACGAATTGCAAAGACTAAGAACATTCCCATTATTCTTATCGGACATGTAACAAAGGAGGGT
>JANXZD010000074.1 GCA_025355705.1 Bacteroidota bacterium
TTTCATGTTCAATGCAAGAACAGTCAGCACAGACATAAGTATAAAACAGAACCAAACAACTTTTTTTCTGTTCTTGATCATCTCGCTCACAATTCCGCTCAAACCGCTGCCAATTGCTAAACCAATTGCCTGCCATTTTAATGTCTCTGCTGCAGTTATCACTCTCGAAAGATTCAATGCAGAGCCGACTTCAGGCGAGAATGTTATCACGATTCCCGAGACATACCAGATCGGAATTCCAACGGCGATCACTGCCAGGATTTTCACCAGCAATGTTTTTGATTTGAAGAGCATCAGAATATCGCCCCGTTTGTGTGTTAATTTTTTTTGTTCCTCAAACAACTCAGATTCGCGTAATGCAAACAATCTAAAACCAAGTACAACGAAACCCATAATACCACCGACAAAATATGCCACTCTCCAATCAAACGAACTGCCAATGAACGATGCACTCAATGCACCCACCAAACCAAGAAATGAAATAACCGTTGTTCCATACCCGCGAAATTGTTTTGGTAAAATTTCCGATACTAATGTTATTCCTGCTCCAAGTTCTCCGGCAAGACCAAATCCAGCAATGAAACGTAAGACAGCATAGGTATTGATGTCAGTAACAAATCCGTTTAGGATATTTGCAGTAGAATACAGCGCTATCGTTGAAAGCAAAGCAACTTTTCTTCCAAGTTTATCACCGATGATTCCCCAAACCACTCCGCCAATCAACATTCCTATCATCTGAAGATTCAATAACAAAATTCCTTTTGAGATCAAATCATCGCCAACGATACCGATATCTTTCAGACTTGCAATTCGAACAACACCGAACAAAACAATGTCGTAGAGATCGACAAAATATCCGAGCCCAGCCGCTATCACCGCAAGGATCAATCCTCTATTTTTTGCTGTCGTCATAATTGAATTTTATTAATTTTTTGTATGATAGAAAACCTTCGATTATGTGTCATACGCCCAGCGAATTGCTGAAACTGCCATCGCCATTCCACCGCCAGATCCGACAAGGAATATCAGATCATTTTTTTTCAATTGATGATGTTCCACTGCATCTGAAAGTGCCATTCCAATCGCAGCACTACCGGTATAACCATACTTATTCATCACATTATGTGACTTTTCATGTGGCACATTAAATGAATCGAGTGTTTGATTAATACTGTTAATATTGATCTGTGTAAAGAAAAATTTGTCGATTGCGGAAATTGGCTGCTGAATTCCTTCTGCCACCTCTTTAATAAATCGAGGCCAGTATGTTACATTTGTCTCCAACGGAATTTTTTTCGCAAAACGAAGCAAGTGGTCTTTGTTCGCTATCGCGTCTGCGGTGATTTTGATTGCCGTCCCACCACCATAGATTCCCATATAATCATGATACTGCCCGTCGGTAAACAGTTTTGTTCGAAGAACACCCGTTTCGTCGTTTGATGAAGCAAGGATTGCCGCGCCAGCACCATCGGCAAATAATGTTGCAATCTTCTTGTCGGAAAAATCTAAATATCGGCTCATCAAATATCCGCCGATCACCAGCACATATTTATATTGATCATCACTGACGATGAACTTTGATGCAACATCCACAGCAGTGACAAAACCTGCGCACGCAGTATTAATATCAAATGTACCGGCATTCACCGCACCAAGTTTATATTGCACGACCGATGCCGTTGAGGGCGAAATATAATCTGGTGTGTCTGTAGCGACGATGATTAAATTCAAATCTTTTGCTTGAAGATTTGCCGCGGTTAATGCTTTCTTCGCAGCTTCAACAATCAGATCGGATGTTACCTGCAAGTCAGATGCATATCTCCGTTCATAGATGTTCCGATTCGCTTTAAGAAATGTATCAACATCTTCATTATAGAGGTTGTTGAAATACGAATTTGGAACGACTCGTTCCGGTGCGTAATGACCTGTGGAAATAATTTTAGCTTTTCGCATTCTATATTTTTCTTCTACACATTGTTAATTGTTCATCGTCAATTGATACGTGTCTTACCACACCATCCCGCCATCAACACTCAGCGTAATTCCGGAAACAAACGCCGATTCATCAGACGAGAGGAAAAGATATGCGTTAGCAATATCGATTGGTTCACCGAGGCGTTGCAACGGCGTTCGTTCTTTAATTCCATTGATCACTTTCTCCGGAACCGTTGCGATCATATCGGTAGCGATGAATCCCGGTGCAACCGCATTTACAGTGATTCCTTTCCTGCCGAATTCACGAGCCCATACTTTCGTCATTCCAATCACTCCTGCTTTTGTTGCGACATAGTTCGTCTGACCAAAATTCCCGTACAACCCGACAACGCTCGATGTGTTGACAATCTTTCCATATCCTTTTTCGACCATGAACGGAGTGATCGCTTTGGTCATATTAAAGACACCCTTTAAGTTGACACTGACCACCAGATCGAATTGTTCTTCGGTCATCTTCGCAAGCGTTGCATCACGAGTAATCCCCGCATTGTTGATAAGGATATGCACTCCACCGAATTTTTCAATGACGGTTTTCGCTAATTGTTCGCAATCGTGAAGACTAACAACATTTACTTTTACTGCAATTGCCTTTCCACCGTTCGCATTGATCTCGTTTGCTGTTGTCTGAGCGTGCTCTTCGTTAATATCTGCAATTACAATTGAAGCACCTTCTTTTGAGAAAAGCAGTGCGGTTGTTTTTCCTATTCCTTGTCCTGCGCCGGTAATGACGGCCACTTTGTCTTTTAGTCTCATGCTATTCCTATTCTTTTATTTTGATCGATATAAAGCTTTCTTTTTCTTACGCCAAACTGTGTCAAACTCTTTGTAGAAGTCATTCATATGTTCGTAGAAAATTTCCATCATCGCCAGATTCTCTCTCCATCGTTTTTGTTCAGCAGACTTATCAGTGCTGAGTTGATTGAGGAACGTTTCAGCGAGTGAGATATTTTTTCGAACGGTTCCCATATTAAAATGGAACACATTGATGAAGATCTCGTCGTCGGCAATGTAATAGTCCTTTCTGCTGTCCGCACCGCTGCTCTTTTTAATGAAACCGAGCGAGTTAAGACGGCGGGTTGCTTCAGAGATAAGACCTTTACTGCGATTGAGGAGCCGGCAGATTTCGCCAAGAGAAAGGGATTCAGGCGTTGTCAGGAGAAGTCCGATGATCAATCCATTCATCCGTTTGAATCCGTATGATGCATACAGATTTCCGAATTCTTCAACAAATAATTTTTGCTGTGAGGTGAGTTTATGGATCACGTGTAACTCCTTATGTTCTGAATATTCAGAAAATAGTAAACATACAAAACTCTAAAGTCAAGCACTTTTTAAAACAAACACGCCGAGACATTTCTGCCTCGGCGTGTTTGTTGGTTGTAGTTCTTTATTTTTTTGTTATTACAATGAAATTCATCCCCCGCTGCCTGCACCAAGTTCCCGCACGTTCATGTTTTCGAATAGTATCAGGATTTTCAAGAAAATGTGTCCCTTTTACTTCATGAATTTCTTTTATTCCATCAATCTTTTCAACTAAAAAGTCTGGCCTATATCCGCGTTTGTTTCCTGCTTCTGTAATAAATTCAATCGTAATTCCATGATTTTTTGTCCATTTCGCAACTGTTTTATCTTTTTCCAATTTCCTCATATATTCAAGTTCCCAAGATGATTCATATCGTTCAACTGAATACGCCGATTTCGTTGGATTTTCAAAATCTCCATGTTCACTTGTTGGCATTTTATTTTCCCTTTCTATACTTAACAATGCTTGCCACAAGACCAGGTCTCTCTCTAAAATTTCGAAAAAGATTATGCCGTTGACGGATTGTATGTTTGAGTGACTCGATATTAGCCAAACCCGCACTTTTCCCTTCAAGCATTTTTTGTTGCACATGATCCATTATAATATTATACAAGTATCCCAATTCGTGCGATCCAATACCTTCTTCTGCCAATAAGATGTCTGCAATATCACGGATAGTATGCTTTAATGTTTCTACTATATGCTCTCTTGGAACTTCTTCTTCAGTTGTTTTTGATTTACCCACGTTTGGTGCGTCAGATATTTCAGTAAAACCATCGCCAAATAAGTTTGTACCTTTAACGCTTTCAATCTCCACTTTAGATATTTCTACATCGCTACCATATTCGAAACTATTCAATATAGTTTGCCAGTTGGGATAATCGCCTTCAACTACTTTTAAATCCTCGAGGTCACTGAAATCTGCATCCTCGTCTTCTTCAGGATCAGGAATATCAATAATGTTTTCTGGTTTGTCCATTATTTGGGACTTACGTTTTGGTGGTAAATCATCATTGCCAAATAAGTTTCCTTGGTCAACATCTTTTCTAATTTTAGCTCCCACAATGTCCCAAAGCCACTGGTGGTTAAGTTTTTCATGATCTACAATAGCACAAAATTCTTGTGCATCTTCCCCCCGAATATTCAGACGCAAACCACGTCCAACAACTTGTTGACCATAAACTCGTGAAGAAAATTTTCTAAGAAGTAAAATTACCGTAACCGCTGGAACGTCCCAACCTTCTCTTAACATTAATACACTGACTACAGCTTCAAGTTGACTTCCTTTTTCAATAAGTTCTTTTGCTTTAATTTCCGAATTCAACTTTTTTGATAGATTTTTCTTCGCTTCTTCAAGTGCTTTTCCTTTCTTCCCGATAATTCCTGCAAGTAAACGGTCTTCGTCAGAAGATTCTTCTGTTAGAACAACTGTATTAACACCAAAACCGCCTTTCTCTTTAGGCAACGACAACATTTCTGCTGCTGCCTTAGCATCTTTAATACAAATTCCAACGACAAAAAGTATAGGATTATACTCACCATTCCCAATACTTTTCGCTCTGTTTTTTTGTTCGTCTAACCGATTTAGTGCAATTGCAATTTGCTTTCGCATTGGATCTGGATCCGTTACCCATTGAGTTGCTGACAACCCTTTTTCAATTTTTTCAAACTCTTTGTCCATTTCATCAACCGTACGCTTTTCTCCAGTTTCAGGATTGGTATAAGTAAGTTGAACGGAGGAAAGTTTCGGTTGATAAACAACTATACTTTTTATAATCGGAGGAACTTCTGATTGTGCGTCTGCAATGCCATATTCATAGATCATTTTTGAATCGGGTGTTTTTCCATCTGCACGATCTGGTGTTGCGGTTGTATCCAGTCGAAATTTACATTTTGGAGATAAGGCAAAAAGTGTGTTGTCATATTCTGCCGCCGGAGTATTATGGGCTTCATCATTAAAGACAGCAAGCTGATCAACAAAATTCATCATGTATGCAAGATTGCGCTTACCATTAATGTTGGATTGATACAATTGATGAATATTTCCAAGAACAATCCCGCTTTCTAAAATTCCTTGAGGCGTTGATCCCGATTCTAGAAGATGCAAACCAAGTTCATTCTTAAAATGTTCTGTTCCACTTGGAAAGAAATCAAATTCACGGAAAACTTTTGAATCGGTGAAATCATCCTCCAATCTATCACGTACAATCGTATTAGGACATAAAATTAAAAACTTATGGATATCGTGACAGTATTTAAGCCAAGAAATGATTGCTCCAATAATTGCAGTCTTTCCTCCCCCTGTTACAACGTTTAATAAAACATTTTTCATTTGGAGCAATTCGTATGCATAGATTGCACGGTAAACAGATTCTTGTTGATGTTTCCATAGTTTTCGCGGTGCACCATCCCGACGTAAATGCTCAAGATAATCTCGTGTTAAAGGGTTTACATCAGGAAAACCTGCATCAACCCATTGTTTTACATCTTGTTCATAGCGTAAAAAGGCATTTTGCATTATTATTTCACCTCAATTTCTATGATCTCTGTCCGTTCACCACCTTGGTCATCTTGGACCGAAAACGCAATTTTCTTTTTTCCTGCACTTGAAAATTCATACTCAACAACTAAAACGGGTTTGCCAGATTTTTTATCACGAAGAAAAGCAAAACCTTCTGAAGAACTGAATCTATTTTTATAATCAAAATCCCATTGAACATTAGCAATGACTCCATCTTTGTTTAGACTAACAGATTCTGAAACATCGAAATGATATTTCAATTTCCCAATGCGTTCATACGAAACTCGGACTTCAGGCGGTTGAATAAAACTAAGAAGCTGATTGTAATCTTTATGTTTTGTTGTGATGTGATCTCGATAATCATCATCCTCCAAACGAACAAGATTTAAACGAACAAAATCTATTCGTTTATTTTCTCGAGCGGCAAGTATTTCTGCAGCTTTGCGTGCGTCGGGTGCAAAGTTCCATCCAAGCATTGCACCAAAATTTGTACGACGTTCGTTAAAGATTGCCTGTGCAAACTTTGCAACATCATCTTTAGTAATGCGTGAGTTGCGAGTAGGTTCACCTACAAACAGCGGCACACCGTGCCTTACACCATGTATATTTTGTGAAACACTTTCTGACTTTCCACCAAATGCTTTTATTACAAATTCCCTAAATTCATTCTTTGGAAGTTTCTCTAACCGTGGTGATTCATATATTCCCCAATGTTCAACCGTAAAATCAGGAACTATAAACAATTTTCCCAGTTTTTCTTCAACTAATCTGTTTATTCTATCTTGAGTAACTGATACAGCAATACGTGATTGATCTGAAGCAATCCAACGACGATTTAATCGTTGTGCAACAGTTGGCGTCGTTCCACCGCCACAAAAGAAGTCTGCAACTACATCGCCTTCGTTAGTGGATACTTTAATAATTCTTTCAAGAAGATCTTCCGGTTTTTGAGTCGGATATCCAATTCTTTCGTGCGCCTCCCAATTAATAAATTGTATGTCGTTCCAGTAATCGAATGGTAATCTTCCTTCGTCAAAATACCAGCGGTATACTTTTCCACTACTAGCATCTTTTTTCTCTTCGTATTCTCTTCCGCTTTCATCAAACCCGACTTTCATATGTTTATTGCGTTTTCGAGGCATTGGTGACCTTGAAACATCTAAAAAATAGTTCTCTGTCTTTCCATAAAGCAAGATCGTATCATGTTTTTTGGAAAATGTTCTTTTACTTTTCCCGGCAGTTTCATAACACCAAACGATTTCATTTACAAAATTATCTACTCCAAATATCTTATCCATCTCAACTTTCACATAGTGGCTCGCATGCCAATCAAGATGAACATAGATTGAACCAGTATCTTTTAATAAACGCTTCATCTCATACAAACGAGTATTTAACCAAATCAAATATCCTGGCATTCCCCCTTCCCAAATATCAGTGAAAGAGCGCACCTCATTTTTATCACCAAATAACACATTATAATTTCGCCCTGAGAAAAATGGTGGATCAATATATATTAGATCAATACTTTTACTTTCTAATTGCCGCATAATGTGAAGATTATCTCCAAAGAAAAGTCGGTTGGCCC
>JANXZD010000083.1 GCA_025355705.1 Bacteroidota bacterium
ATGGAATCCAACCTCAGAGATCGGCAAGGAAGTAGAAGTAAAAGTAATACAATCTCAAACACCCTTTAATAACGACATACGCATACTTATCGATGGTGATAATGTTATTACGGGAAATGGTGGGATTGATAAAAAGACTGAATATAACTCAGAGTATAAAGGTAAAACCGTAAAGGCGAAGATGATCTATGATTCACAAACAAGGGATCAGGTTGTAGAATTAACGATTGACGGTAAATTAGTCGGAGAATTCACATTTCCTAAAAAACATTGATCGTCATAATTCAACCTTGCATCACAGCATCAAATTCGTATATTATAAGTAATGAAAATGACCCAATTTAATATCGCACTATCATATTCACAATGTTGTCTACCGGCGGAGTTATCGAGCTGAGAGACCAATCATTGTGCGTTTAATTATTTGAGAAGTCTTTCGTTCGCGAAGGACTTTTTTAGTTTAGAACAGATGGGTAACCGCGGAGGACGCAAAGTGGAAAAGAATAAAAAGATCACGTCATGCTGACGTATGTCAGCATCTATCAAAGTATAAAAGATGCCGAAATACCGCTTTACGGTTCCGCTTTAAGAATCCCGCAATGAGCGGAATCTAAAAAGCGGGACATCCCGTACGGCGGGACAAGTTCGGCATGACGTGTTAGATTTTTGAATTTGTAATTATTTATTAATAACAAAGGAACAATAGATGAACGCTTTTTTTGATTCGTGGAATTGGTACATCGCCGGACCGATCATCGGTCTGTTTGTTCCGGCAATGCTCATCATCTCCAATAAAATGCTCGGTCTCTCCTCGGCATTTGAGCATATCTGTATGCTTGTTGTTCCGAAGGAGAAACAATCGATCTTCAAATTCAATTTCGACGAGAACGGATGGAAACTTTATTTCATGATCGGCATCGCGCTTGGGGGATTTATTGCCGCGCATTATCTCTCGTCGTCGCCGGTTCATTACTTGCCGGAGGAATATCATCACTTTCCCGGGTATATCAAATTATTTGTCGGCGGTATCCTTGTCGGGTTCGGCACGCGGTACGCAAACGGCTGTACGTCCGGACATTCGATCTTCGGGCTTTCAATACTTCAATCATCAAGTTTAAAAGCAACAATATCATTCTTTGTGGGCGGATTGCTGTATACATTTCTCGCTTCATTCTAAAAACGTCTCATGCAAAGACGCAAAGAAAAACATTAAGGGAAAAGAACATGAAGAATATTACATTCATTATTTTCGGAACATTGTTCGGTATTGTTCTTACAAAATCGGAAGTGATCAGCTGGTTCAGGATCCAGCATATGTTTCAGTTCAAGGAATGGCATATGTATCTGATCATTGGTTCCGCAGTTGTCGTGGGGATCGTTGCAATGCAGATCATTCAGCGGGCAAAACTAAAATCCTTGAACGGTGAGGAATTACATTACGGCGGAAAACCTTTCCATAAAGGATTTATCATCGGCGGAATTATCTTTGGAATCGGCTGGGCAATTACCGGTGCTTGCCCCGGACCAATTTTTGCACAAATCGGTGCAGGAGAGTTGCCCGCGATCATCACATTATTTGGTGCGTTGATCGGCGCATATTTGCACAGCGCACTCAGAGAGAAATTACCGCATTAAAAAACTATCACTGTCATGTCCGAATGTTCCTATCGGGCATCCAGAGAATGAATTCCCGTCAAAAACGTGCGTGAAAGACAGCGTCTATTCTTTGTAGATGCCGAAATACCGCTTTACGGTATCCCGTACGGCGGGACAAGTTCGGCATGACGGAGTAATGTATCCTAAAACTGACGGTTTGCTTCCCCCCAAAAATCTGATTATCTTGGTTCAACAATCAACATAAAAGCGGCATTGCCCGCTTTTTTTATCCTCTGTGACGTAGAAACCGTGTTATGGCAAACAATATTGCAGTAAAACCTGAAGTAACAATCGAAACGCTCGACTCTATACCAAAGACATTGCCGGTGCTCCCACTGCGCGATGTGGTCATTTTTCCGTATATGATCTTTCCGGTGCTGGTTGGGCGCGAAACGTCGTTGCGCGCGGCAAATCATGCATTGGAAAACAACAAATTCATTTTCCTTGTTTCGCAGAAAGACCCAACGGTAGAAGAGCCGGGCAAAGATGATATTTATATGGAAGGAACGGTCGCAAAGATCGTTCAAATATTGAAGCTTCCGAACAATCTGATGAAAATTCTGGTTGACGGAACCGTGCAGGGAACGATTGCGCAGTTCTTGCCAAACGATAAGTTCATGATGGCGGATATTTCGACAACGTTCACAACCGGAGATAATTCGACCGAGATGGATGCCATTGTTCGGCATGCAACATCGTTGTTCACGGAATACGTCCGCGCAAACCGAAATATTCCTCCGGAAGCGCTTGCCGCATTCGATAATATCAAAGATGTTCAACGCCGCTTCTATTATATGGCGGCAAACATTCTACAAACGGTTGAAATAAAACAAAAGCTGCTCAAGTTGAATGTTCTGAAAGATCAATATCTGGAAGTGATTCGAATTCTTAATTCTGAAATCTCCATTCTCAAGATCGAGCGTGAGATCGATACGAAAGTGCACGAGAACATCCAAAAGACGCAGCGAAAATATTTCATTCAGGAACAGATCAAGATCCTGCAGGATGAGCTGGGTGATGAAGAGGGAATGCCGGAACTTTCAAAATTGAAAGAAGACATTGAAAAGTCCGGAATGAAGAAGGAAGCGTACGAGAAAGCGATCGAAGAATTCAACAAACTGAAAAAAACTCCTTCCATGTCCCCGGAATTTGGCGTCATTCGAAACTATCTTGACTGGATGGTGAGTCTTCCGTGGAAAAAAAGTACAAAAGATGATCTGAAGATCCATCATGTTAAAAAAATTCTGGATGAAGATCATTTTGGACTGGAAAAACCGAAAGACAGGATCCTTGAACATATTGCGGTGCTCAATCTTGTGAAAGAGATGAAGGGACAGATCCTTTGTCTTGTCGGTCCTCCGGGTGTGGGAAAAACGTCGTTGGCAAAATCTATTGCACGGGCGATGGGAAGAAAATTTGTCCGTATGTCGCTTGGCGGTGTGCGTGATGAAGCGGAGATTCGCGGTCATCGAAGAACATATATCGGTTCGATGCCGGGTAAGATCATCCAGTCGATGAAACGAGCAGGCGTCGTCAATCCTGTTATCCTGATGGATGAAGTGGATAAGATGAGCATGGATTTCCGCGGAGATCCATCCAGTGCATTATTGGAAGTGCTCGATCCGCAGCAGAATTCGACATTCAACGATCATTATCTTGAAGTGGATTACGATCTTTCCAGAGTCATGTTCATTACAACGGCGAACGTGCGGTATCAAATACCGCTTCCGCTGCTGGACAGAATGGAAGTGATCGAACTTTCAAGTTATCTTGATTTTGAAAAGAAAGAGATCGCGATACGGCATATCGTTCCTCGATTGATCAAAGATCACGGGATGACGGACAAAGATATCGTCATAAAAAATGAAGCGATCATGAAGATCATTTCCGAATATACGCGCGAAAGCGGTGTGCGAAATTTGGAACGGGAGATCGCCTCCGTCTGCCGTAAAGCGGCGAAGGAAACTGTTCTGGCAAAACAAAAAAATGGAAAGAAAAAACATTCCGTCGTTATGATCGACGAGAAGAAGATCGAACAGTATCTCGGTGTTCCAAAATTCAGGAATAAAGAAGCAGATAAAAAACCGCAGATCGGTTCCATTACAGGATTAGCATGGACAAGTGTCGGCGGCGATATTCTTCATGTAGATGTCACCGTAATGAATGGTGCGGGAAAGCTGACGCTTACCGGCCAGCTTGGCGATGTGATGAAAGAATCGGCACAAGCGGCGTTGAGTTACATCCGTACGAACGCAAAAAAATTAAAATTGAACCCTGAATTCTTTAAAAAGCACGAGATCCATATTCATCTTCCCGAAGGAGGAATTCCGAAAGATGGTCCATCTGCAGGAATTACGATGACAATGGCGATGATCTCTGCAATTGGTAACAGACCGGCGCGAGCCGATGTTGCAATGACAGGCGAGATCACGCTTCGGGGCGAAGTATTGCCGATCGGCGGATTGAATGAAAAACTTCTTGCTGCAAAACGAGCAGGAATAAAAACGGTGTTGATTCCAAAGGAAAACCTGAAAGATCTAACCGAAATCCAGGTCAGCGTAAAAGAAGGACTGAAGATCATTCCAATTGCAACGATCGACGAGGCATTGCCGATCGTATTTGGGAAACAAAAATAATAATAACTACTTTATGAATAGCATTGATAATATATTATCTCAATTAAAAACCGATAAAAAATTATTACAAAAAGCTTTTGGAGTTAAAAGTATTGGTGTTTTTGGTTCATATGTTAGAAATGAGCAAAAAAAGAAAAGCGATCTTGATATTTTAGTAGAATTTTCCATTACGCCGGGGATGTTTAAATTTATTGAATTAAAAGATCATCTTACAAAAAAGCTTGGAGTGAAGGTTGATTTGGTAATGAAGTCAGCGTTGAAGCCATACATTGGTCAACAAATATTAAAAGAAGTTCTTTACGTATGACAAGAACGTATAAAGATTATTTTGTAGATATGTATGAATCGGCAGTGAAAGTAGAAATATTTGTGAAAGGTATCTCTTTTCAAGAATTTTCAAAAGATGACAAAACACAATTTGCTGTGATCCGTGCATTAGAAATAATTGGAGAAGCTTCTAAAAGAATTCCAAAATCATTGAAAAATAATTATACTAATATACAGTGGAAAGAAATTGCTGGAATGCGAGATGTACTCATTCATGATTATTTCGGTGTTGACCTAAAAGTGGTATGGAAAACAGCAACAATTGATATCTTACCCCTGAAAAAAGAATTGAAGTCCATAATTGAAACTTTCTAATTTTATACCATGACCTATCAAGTAACAGCACGAAAATGGCGGCCGATGGTGTTCGATGATGTTATCGGACAATCACACGTATCCGATACACTGAGAAATGCGCTGACGCAGAATCGTTTAGCGCATGCATTCATTTTCAGCGGAACGCGCGGATGCGGAAAAACGACTACCGCAAGAATTCTTGCCCGTGCCGTTAATTGTCTCAACCCGAAGAATTTTGAACCATGCAACGAATGCGAAATCTGTAAAGAAATTATCGATGGACGGTCACTTGATGTGATTGAAATAGACGGTGCTTCCAATCGAAGCATTGATGATATCCGTAATCTTCGAGAATCTGTTCGATACCCTCCCACCAGAGGAAAGAAAAAAATCTATATCATTGATGAAGTACATATGTTGACAAAAGAAGCATTCAATGCGCTTCTAAAGACATTGGAAGAACCTCCTTCGCATGTGCTGTTTATCTTTGCAACAACAGAACTTCATAAAGTTCCTGCAACAATTCTTTCCCGATGTCAGCGGTACGATTTTCGGCGCATCGGACTTGAAGAAATTGTTGGTCGATTAAAATTCATTGCTGAGCAGGAGAAGATATCCATTGATGCCGATTCATTGTTGATCATTGCAAAAAAGGGTGACGGTTCAATGCGCGATGCGCAGAGTATTTTCGATCAGGTCATCTCGTTCTGCGGAATGACGATCACGGCAAAACTGGTTGGCGATGCATTGAACATTGTCGATCAGGAATTGTTCTTCCGTGTTTCCGATATTCTCCGCAACAAAGATACAAAAGCTGCGCTTGATCTGGTGCAGGAAGTGGTGAAGAGCGGATATGATGTGAAAGAATTTGTTTCCGGGTTAACGGAACATTTCCGCAATATGCTGATCGTAAAGACGACCAATTCCACTCATCTGATCGAAGAATCTGAAGTGCACCGAAAACGATACGGAGCCGATTCAACGGCATTTGTGCTGAATGATCTGTTGCGTTTTATTAAAGTCGCAACCGATACAGAGAATTCATTTCGGTTCACGTCGCAGCCTCGTTTCAAACTTGAGATGATGATGGTGCAGTTGACGAAAATGGAACAGTCCATCAAGATCGATGATCTTCTGGTCCAAATAGATGAGATGAAAAAAAAACTTCATTCTGAAGGGAATCTTTCCAACGGCCTGAATTCATTTGATACACATTCTGTAAGCAGAGTTGTACCAAAAGAAGTTTTCGAACCATCGGTTGAATATAAATCCTCACAATCCTCACCATCCGCTCAAGGATCCAACGTTGCTGTTCCAAAACCGAAATTTGCAGTTCAAGAAAATCAACCCCGGTATACATTTGTTGCTCCGGTCAAAAAGAACGAAGAAAAACAAACATTAGAACCACCAGCTGTTCAACAAAACTCTACCATTGTGTTTTCAGATATTCAGCAGCGATGGGGGACCATTGTTGATGAGATGAGGAAAAAAAAGATCTCTGTTGGTACAATACTCGGCGAAACATCGCCATTAGACCTTATCAACGGCACATTACGAATTGCGTGCAGTGATGATTTCCATATGGGAACTCTTTTCCGAAACAAAGAAATTCTTTCGGAAACAATCAATACTATCGTTAACGCCCGGATCAGAATTGAACCAATTCTTCATGACGGTGGTTTACCAACAAAAGAAACATTTCGTACAACTGAATCAAAACAATTCGCCGTTGAATCTGCTCCAAAACCCACCTCCTCCATTGAGGACCACCCGCTTGTTAAAAAACTGTATTCAGATTTTGGAGCCGAGAGGGTCTAAAAAATCATTCATATCGTGCATTACCAATATCTAAGTGATGAAAATTAGCTAAAATCGTCAATTATTTATTGTCGGGAACTTTCGTTCGTTGTTAGGTATAGAAATCACAATTATACCATTAACTCAAAAGGGCAACGATATGAAATCCACGACTCGAACCAATTTCGATGCGCTGTATCAAAGTGAAATGATTCCTCACATGAGCCTTCTCTACAATTACGCATTACGACTGACCAATAATGTTGACGATGCAAAAGATCTTATTCAAGATACATATCTTAAAGCATACCGGTTCATTGATAAATACGAACGGGATACCAATGCAAAAGCGTGGTTGTTCCGCATTTTAAAAAATTCATTCATCAATAATTATAGGAAGAGCAGCCGTACTCCGCAACAGGTGGAATACAATGAGGTAGAAGATTATGGAGAGTTGATAAAGGATAATTATGCTCCGAGCACTGATCTCCGCAGGGATCTCTTTGACAATGTGCTTGGTGACGATGTTATGAAAGCAATGGGATCATTAAATGAAGAATTCCGAACGATCATTATTCTTTCAGATATTGAGGAGATGACGTATGAGGAGATCGCAGAAATTCTGGATATTCCGCTTGGAACGGTTCGCTCACGGCTGCATCGTGCCCGAAAAGTAATGCAGGAAAAATTGTATTCATTTGCTGTAAAGCATAGTTATATCACCAAAAAGACTGCTGAAGCATTCAAACCACGAAAAGTTAAAACCTCATCAACCCTTGCGACTGCGTAAAGGGATTCCATTGTTTCAGTTATCAGGAAAGGCGAATAGTAACTATTCGCCTTTTTATTTTAGTTGAGGATGAAATCGGAAGTTTGTAAGTTACAATAACATGAAAAAAATATATCTCATATTGCTTTTCCCAATTCTCATTGTTGCACAGCAAAAAATTCTCATTCCCATGGATCTGAAACAGACAAATCATTTGAAAGCGTACGGCATTGCATTCTGGACGTTGGAAAAAGGAATTGAGATCGATTGGCTTCTCAATTATCATGGCGGCTCATTTTTGATCGATTATATTCCGATCGTTGCCAACGAATGCCGGATCCGCGGAGTTGCATTCGAACAAATGAGCGGCGCTCAATCGACGCAAATATTGGGGGAGATCGCCGGCGAAAATACGAATATGGATGTTGTTCGTCTGGAAAAAGCGCCGAAGGTCGCGGTCTATGTTCCGCCGGGATTCAAACCGTGGGATGATGCCGTCACACTCGCGTTGGAATATGCCGAAATTCCGTACGCAAAATTGTGGGACCCGGAGGTATTAAAAGGAAAACTTTCCGAATACGATTGGCTGCATTTGCATCACGAAGATTTTACGGGACAATACGGAAAGTTTTATGCTTCCCACCGGAACTCTCCATGGTACATTGAACAACAAATAAGTTATGAAAAAACAGCCCATGACCTTGGGTTCAAAAAAGTTTCGGATGAGAAAAAAACAGTGGCACGGACGATCCGAGATTTTGTTGCGGGGGGCGGATTTATGTTTGCAATGTGTGCCGCAACGGATAGCTATGATATTGCTCTTGCTGCAGAAAACGTTGATATCGCAGAAACAATGTTCGACGGCGATCCCGCAGACAGGAATGCGCAGCAAAAACTGGATTTTACAAAAACATTCGCATTCCAGAATTTTACGCTAGAAATGAACCCATTCCGATATGAGTTTTCCGATATCGATAATCCGCCAAGCGATCCTGTCCCTCTCCGCGATCCCAATACGGATTACTTTACACTGTTTGAATTCTCTGCGAAGTACGATCCGGTGCCGACAATGCTCACGCAAAATCACGTGAACATTATCAAAGGTTTTATGGGGCAAACGACCTCATTCAAAAAATCGTTGATCAAATCGAGCGTGATCACATTAGGTGAACGGGAAGGAACGGACGAAGTACGGTATATTCATGGAAATTATGGCCGCGGCACATTTACATTCTATGGCGGTCATGACCCGGAAGATTATCAACATGCGGTGGGTGATCCACCGACCGATCTGAATCTCCATAAAAATTCTCCCGGATACAGGATCATTCTGAACAATATTCTTTTTCCTGCAGCAAAGAAGAAACAACAAAAGACATGATCCACATTCCGCAATTATCTCTCGTTATCGCTGTCTATAATAATGCTCAAGCGTTATACTGTATCCTTGGTGCGCTCAGTCGACAATCATTCAAAAAATTCGAAGTCATTATTGCCGATGACGGTTCCGGAAAAGAGATCGCCGATGTTGTGAACGAAGCGAAACGGACTTATCCGTATCGCATCAAACATCTTTGGCATGCCGATAAAGGATGGCGGAAGAATGCAATGTTGAATTATGCCATACAAGAATCATCCACGGAATATATTGTATTTATTGATGGCGATTGTATTCCCTCAGAACATTTTTTACTGGATCATTTCGTGCAACGCGAGAAGGGAAAAGTTCTTCTTGGAAGAAGAGTGGAGCATGGCAAACGATGGGCAGATGCTCTTTCGATGGAAAAAATTCTCTCCGGAACATTCGAACGCTATCGTACAGCTGATCTTGTTGATGCGCTGAAGGGAAATTCCGCGCGACTTGAAGATGGTGTGCGTATACAAAATCATTTCCTTCGAAGCTTCACAGAAAGATCCTCCGGAATCCTTGGTTGTAATTTTTCCACATTCAAAGAACATCTTGCTGCTGTGAACGGCTTTGATGAATCGTATGACGGTCCCGGGGTGGGCGAAGATACGGATATTTTTTATCGCCTTAATTTGATGGGTATAACTGGAAAATCTCTGAGGAATCTTGCCATTCAATACCACATGTGGCATCCGTTCACCACTGTAGCCGATAAAAATCAGGAACGTTTTTTTGCAATGCAGCGATCCGGCAAAGCACAATGCAACAATGGATTGCAAAAACTCTAATTTCGCCGATGTTCTACAGTCATTCACCGAAATAACCGGAACTTTTTTCCATAATTACGGTAAGTTTGTATAATTCATTTACAGAAAGGAACATCTGATATGTCTTATACACTTGATCGAACAACGAGCGGTAGAATGGTCATCGGTGCAATGTTCATTATCATTGGGACACTACTTCTTCTTCAAAAATTAGATTTAATTTATCTTGAAGAGTTACTTGGAATACGATCTATTTGGAGTGCGTGGCCGATCATATTCGTTGTCATTGGACTTGGAAAAATTGTTGATGCACCGACAATGATGCATATCGGCAAAGGAATTTGGATGATATTTCTTGGAGCGTGGCTCTATGTCTCTATCAACCATATTTATGGCCTAAGTTTTAGAGAAACATGGCCGGCCATCATCATTGCCTGGGGTGTCGATGTTCTGTGGGAATCATTCGCAAAAAATTCAAGAATGAAAGCAAGAGGAATACAATAATGGAAAACAATAGATCGTTGATCTTTTCGCCACAATTTATTCTCGGCATTATCATTATTGCTGTCGGCATTGTGTTCATGCTGGACAACCTGGATATTATTTATGCCGGAGATTTTCTCCGCTACTGGCCGGCATTGTTGATCGTCTATGGAGTTACGAAAGTATCGCAATCATCCAAGAATTCCGGACAAATATTCGGCTGGATCCTGATCCTTGTTGGATCGATGAAACTTCTTGATACGTTGAACTTTATTAATTTTAGAATTTGGGACTGGTGGCCGATCGTATTCATCGTCATCGGATTGAATTTTCTTCGAGGTTCATGGAACAGATCACGGGGTATCGGTGGTACTCAATCCACAGATGATTCATTGAACGATTCAGATTCCTATATAAAAAATATTGCTATGATGAGCGGTGTGAAGCGGAAAATCACGTCAAAAGATTTTCGCGGTGGAGAGCTGACTGCTTTCATGGGAGGCTGTGAGATCGATCTTCGCGATGCCGAAATGAAAGGTGAAGAAGCAGTGCTCGACGTGGTTGCCGTGTGGGGTGGGATTGAGATCCGTGTTCCGATGGGATGGAGTATTTCGGTGAAGGCTACTCCGATCATGGGCGGCGTAGAGGATGGAACATATCCATCAAAAGACGGAACACCAAAACGATTGGTCATTACCGGCAATATTGTGATGGGCGGCGTGGAGATAAAGAACTGATCGATGCATCCAATCCTCTCTGACAGAAAAAAGCTTGTCGTGTATCTCTTTGTGTGGAGTGTTGTTGCCGTATTGCTTGGCTTGGTTCATTCGACATTGACGGGGCTCAATAGTGCATATTCGATCGGGTTCGTTCTGCCATTGATGCTGGTCTATTCGGAAATAAATCTTTCCGCATGGTATCTCTGCAAAGCATTTCCCATTGAGCGCAACTCAATATGGAAAATCCTTTTGGTTGCTCTTGTTTCCGTCGTATTGATCAGTTCAATTTGGACGATGCTTGCCTGGGGATGGATGGTTGTGTTTGAACAATTTTTCACCATTGCTCTGTCGCCGCTTCCATTGTATCAAACCCTGCTTGTGATCTATGGGATCGGAAAACCATTATTCCTTCTCTCGCTGGCAATAAGTTATTTGATCTCCGCGTTTGAGCATTCACGAGCAGCAGAACGAAATGCATTTGAATCGCGGTTACTGGCGCAAAGCGCAGAACTGAAAGTGCTGCGCATGCAGATCGAGCCTCATTTTCTTTTCAATGCGCTCAATTCGATCAGTGCGTTGACGGTATCGAATGCGGAATCAGCCCGTTCCATGACGACGACCCTTGCCGATTTTTTCCGTAAAAGTCTTTCGTATGGTGCGAAAGAGACAATTTCGGTGAACGAAGAACTTGCTCTTCTCAATCATTATCTCGATATCGAGAAGATACGATTCGGGAAGCGTTTACATGTTGTTCAACATATCGAACCCGATACGCTTTCATGTATGATTCCATCGTTACTGCTTCAGCCGCTTATGGAAAATGCAATAAAGCATGGAATTTCTGACAGTATCGAAGGGGGAACCATCACCATTTCGATCGAGAAAAAGAATTCACGGCTCTTCGTATCGATGGAAAACCCGATTGACAGCGACGATTCAAAAAAATCGAAAAAACATGGTGCAGGAATGGGAATTAAGATCGTTTCCAAACGCCTGCAAACGCTGCATGGAAACAACAGCGGCGTCAATGTTTCAATGAAAGAAAATAGTTTTCACGTCGTCTTATTCCTTCCCGCAACGATTCAACAGTAAAATGAAAAAACAAAAAGTAAAAGTAGTTATTGTTGATGATGAAGAACTCTCACGTTCATTAGTGAAAGAATATCTCTCATCCCATTCCAATATGGAGATCGTTGCAGAATGTGCCAACGGCTTTGAAGCGGTGAAAGTTATCTCAGAACTTCGGCCCGATCTGATGTTTTTGGATATACAAATGCCGAAGTTAAGCGGTTTTGAAGTGATAGAATTATTAGACAATCCACCGTCGATCATTTTTGTTACGGCATTCGATCAATATGCTTTAAAAGCTTTTGAGGTACATGCAGCGGATTATTTATTGAAGCCATTCAGTAAGCAGCGGTTTGATGAAGCGATAGAACGCGTTTTGCCAAACCTGAATCGACCGAACAAAACCAAAGAGATCGCCGTTGCCGCTAAAACACCGGATCAAATGCTCGAACGTATTTTGATCAAAGAGGGGAACAAGGTACTTGTGATCCCCGTTGAAAAGATCGATTTTATCGAAGCACAGGATGATTATGCTTCGTTCAATGTTGAAGGGAAATCGCATCTGAAGATGCAGCGTTTGGCGGAGCTGGAAATATCGCTTGATCCTCGCTTATTCGTTCGGATCCACCGTTCATACATTTTGAACATTGAACGACTCTCCAAAATTGAGCTGTTTGCAAAAGATTCCCGCACAGCCATTCTTAAGGACGGAACACAACTTCCTGTCAGCCGGACAGGATATGATAAACTGAAAGAGTTGTTATAGTTTTTCGTTCAACCAATCATTTCGTATCATCAAACAATCGTTGCCGGCTCATTTTCATTGTGGAAATGGATATTTCTTTTTATAATATTTAGAGATCAATAATTGCGGAAAAGAATCTATGAAAAAATTTATCATATTGCTTTTCGTGTTCATTGCTGTTGAAAACTGTGTTGCACAATCAGCTCGAGACTCAGCCGCTATTCGTGCGACGGCCTTGAATTATGCTGAAGGCTGGTATGAAGGAAATGCCGAACGAATGGCAAAAACTCTTCATTCGCAATTGGTCAAACGGAGCGTTGGCCCGAATAGGGATTATCGAAAAAATGAAAATATTTTGAATGAAATGAATTTTGATCAACTGTTGGATGGAACAACGAAAGGGTACGGAAAGAAAATCCCCAAAGAACGTCAGATAAAGAATATCACTATTCTCAGCATCTATAATAATTCAGCAAGCGTGAAGACCGAGATGGCTGATTGGGTCGATTTTATGCATCTCGTACGGTGGAACGGTGATTGGAAGATCATCAATGTGCTGTGGGAAATGAAACCGCAGGAGTGAAATTCTGAAATATCCGGACTTACTGCTTTGTTGCCGACCTGTTCGCCGAGCGGCGTGTGCCTGGATATGGTGAACAAATAATGGAGTTGATTCAATGAAAATAAAATTCTATACATGCGATGTCTTTACGCATAAACGATTCGGCGGAAATCAACTTGCGGTATTTCCCGATGCGAAGAATATTCCTGAGGATCTATTACAGGCGATCGCCAGGGAGTTCAATTTTTCCGAGACAACATTCGTCTATCCGCCAAGCAATGCTGCGAACACAAAACGCGTCCGCATCTTCACTCCGGGGGGCGAACTGCCGTTTGCGGGACAT
>JANXZD010000102.1 GCA_025355705.1 Bacteroidota bacterium
GATCAATGATGCCGTGATCGTACAATGGACAGAACACAATGTTGCTTTCAACATTTCTAAAGAAGATGGTCTGTGGACGAATATGCTTATCAGCGCTTTACCATGGCTCATTATTCTTGGGGTCTGGATATTTATTTTCCGCAAAATGCAAGGGGGCGGGGGCGGAGCAAAAGGAATTTTCTCGTTCGGCAAGAGCCGCGCGAAACTGTTGAATGAAGGACAGATCCATATCACCTTTGCCGATGTTGCCGGTGTTGATGAAGCAAAGATTGAACTGCAAGAGATCATCGAATTTTTGAAGGACCCTGCGAAGTTCCAAAAACTCGGCGGAAAAATTCCGCGTGGTGTTTTATTACTTGGCCCTCCGGGCACAGGAAAAACATTGCTTGCACGAGCAGTTGCCGGAGAAGCGGCCGTTCCATTCTTCTCTATTAGTGGTGCAGATTTTGTTGAAATGTTTGTTGGCGTTGGTGCAAGCCGTGTTCGCGATCTGTTTGAACAAGGAAAGAAAAGCGCACCGTGTATCATCTTTATCGATGAGATCGATGCAGTCGGCCGTCATCGCGGCGCAGGCCTCGGCGGCGGACACGATGAACGCGAACAGACATTGAATCAGTTGTTAGTTGAGATGGACGGCTTCGAACAAAATAACGGCGTTATTTTGATCGCGGCAACAAATCGACCGGATGTTCTCGATCCCGCATTGATGCGCCCAGGTCGTTTTGACCGCCAGGTTGTTGTCGATCGCCCAGATGTTCGCGGTCGCGAAGGAATTTTAAAAGTGCACACGCGCAATACTCCCCTTGCGCTGGATATTAAATTGGATATTCTTGCAAAAGGAACTCCGGGACTTTCCGGCGCCGATCTTGCAAATCTTGTGAATGAAGCAGCGTTGCTCGCAGCACGCAAGAATCAAAAAGAAGTGACTATGCACGATTTTGAAGAAGCAAAAGATAAAGTGATGATGGGAACAGAACGAAAATCGATGCTGATCTCCGACAAAGAAAAAAAGATCACGGCGTATCACGAAGCAGGACACGTGCTGGTATCAAAATATATTCCGGAATCGGATCCGATCCATAAAGTAACGATCATTCCGCGCGGACGTGCGCTTGGAGTTACAACGTCGTTGCCGATCGATGAAAAACATACATACTCAAAACGGTACCTTGAAGCGCTTCTTGCCATGCTGTTCGGCGGAAGGATCGCAGAAAAACTTGTCTTTAACGAGTTTACAACAGGAGCTGGCAACGATATTGAACGCGCAAGTAATCTTGCCCGCAAAATGGTCTGCGAATGGGGAATGAGCGAAAAGATGGGACCCTTAACCTATGGCGCCAAAGAAGAAGAATTGTTTCTCGGACGCGAAATAACCAAACATCGTGATTACAGCGAAGAGACCGGTAAAACGATCGATGAAGAAGTGAAGAAGATAATTAACATCGCTGAAAAACGGGCAATAGAAATCCTTTCCGCTAATATTGATAAACTTCATGCACTCTCCAATGTGCTGCTTGAACGTGAAATTTTAGACAGCGAAGAGATCGATAAAGTTTTACGCGGCGAACAACTTCCGGCCATTATTAAGAACGGCAATGGATCAACGGCTGGCACCAATCCTCCGGTTCCAACTCCAGTGATCGAACAGGCGGTTGCTTTGGCAGCTCAAACAGTATCCAATGGAAATGCGGATGAAAATCCCGCACCAAAAACAAAACCGCGTTCGCGCGCCAAAAAATCGTAATGTATGATCAACGCTGCAAATATTGATTATAAAGCAGAACTGGCGCGAAAGGGGATACATTTTTTTTCGTTAAGCATTCCGATCATCTACTATTATATTGAGCGTGACCTAGCACTGGCGATATTGGTACCGATCACGCTTGCTTTTTTGACTGTCGATTTGCTTCGATATTATCACAAGCCAACTGCCCAACTCTTCTATACGATATTTGGATTCATGCTGCGTAAGCATGAATTGGATGAGAATTCAAAGCGACTGAACGGTGCAACAAATGTGTTGATCGCCGCATCTCTCTGTGTTATTATTTTCCCTAAATTGATCGTGTTAACGGCGTTTCCAATTCTGATCATTTCGGATTCAGTTGCGGCGTTATTTGGCAGGCGGTTTGGAAAACGAAAGTTCCTTCAAAAAAGTGTCGAAGGAAGTACGGCATTTTTTATATTCGCTCTGATCGTCATTGCATTTACACCAAAGATCAATGGAAGTATTGATGAATATCTTATCGGCGCCGTTGCTGCGTTGGTGGGAACGATCGTTGAGGCCGGTTCATGGAAGATCGACGATAATCTTTCTATTCCGCTTTCTGTTGGGGTTGTCATGTGGGGATTGTATTTTATGGTGTATCCGTCGGTCAATTTATTTGCACATTCAATTGTTCGATAACGTATAGTTTTATTTTTCAAAGTCTCTTTGATATTAAATATTATGAATAAGATCAAATTCGGTTTGCCCAAAGGAAGTCTGCAGGAAGCAACATTGCAGCTTCTCTCCAAAGCAGGATTCAATTTTTCAGTCTCATCACGTTCATACTTCCCTTCTGTTGATGATGAAGAATTGGAAGGAATGCTCATTCGCGCACAGGAGATTCCCCGCTATGTTGAAGATGGTGTGTTTGATGCCGGTCTGACAGGACACGATTGGATCATTGAGAACGGTGTTGATGTTGTCAGCGTCTGCGATCTGATCTATTCAAAACAATCAATGCGAAAAGTAAAATGGGTTCTTGCCGTTCATGAAGATTCTCCTGTCAAGACCGTAAAAGATCTTGAAGGAAAACGGATCGCAACTGAAGTTATCGGGATCACGAAAGCATATCTTAAAAAGCATGGGGTGAACGCAGCGGTGGAATTTTCCTGGGGAGCCACCGAGGTAAAAACTCCGGATCTGGTGGATGCAATTGTTGAAGTGACCGAAACCGGAAGCTCTCTTCGCGCAAACAAATTACGCATAGTCGATGTTGTTCTTGAGTCGAATACAAAATTGATCGCCAATAAGAACAGCTGGAACGATCCTTGGAAACGAGAGAAGATCGAGAATCTTGCAATGCTTCTTCAGGGTGCCATCAACGCTGGTTCACGTGTTGGGTTAAAAATGAATTTGAAAAAAATCGATCTCGAAAAAGTAATCGCACTCATTCCCGCACTTCGCAAACCGACGATCTCTCAGCTTTCCGATAATGATTGGGTGGCTATTGAAACTATTCTGGAAGAAAAGGTCGTTCGCGCAATCATTCCACAATTGAAACGTGCAGGCGCTGAAGGAATTATTGAATATCCATTGAATAAAGTGATTTATTAGCATCAATACCTTCCGGGCATAAAAACTTGGAAGGCATTTCTATCAATTCCTTTCTTGAATCTCGTCTCATCTCTTTCTACATTTACACACTTCATTATTCATCATTTAGCCAGCGGAGATCTGACCTTGAAATCATTCATTGCTGTTATCTTTTTTATATTTCCCCTTATTGCACAAACGAACGATTCACTCTTTCTAAAAATTATTCTACCAGACCGCGACACCGTAAAATATAATGCTGCGAAACACCGTATTGCAGCATCTACCAATCCAACGTCAAGAGCATTCATTAATTACAAAGAAGTTAAAGTGTATGGCAGCGGCGCATTCGTTGGAATGCATAATCTAACCTCGGATACGACAACATTGCACATAGCGGTCGTAAGTTCAAAAGGAGATTCTTTATACAAAGATTTTGTTTTTATCAAACCAAAATCGTCCGCCACTTCAACTGCCGACCCGATCGTAATCGATTACGTTTCTCAGCCAGCAGAAGATCTGTGGCTGATCGCCGGCGATGTTCTTGAAGTAAAGATGAAAGCAAGTCCCGGAAAGAATCCGGTATTTGATATTGACGGAGTTGAATCAGGGATCCCAATGCGCGAGCTCGATCCGAAGAATGCCGGCGGGATTGGTGGGATTTATGTTGGCAAGTATAAAATAAAAGAAAAAGATGAATGTGCTGACATTCCTATCCGTTTCAGAATATCGAAGAATTTTTTCAGCAATGAAAAAGCATCTTCAAAAGGAAAGATCTCAATCATTCGCGATTCTCTTCCGCGCGTTGCCGAATTGATTGGCAAACGACCGTTCTTCAATGCCGGTCTTGGGAGCGATCGCCTTGGCGGAGCAAAGCTGGGATTTCTTGTTGAAGGCGTAAAAGTCATTGTTACCGGAAAAGTCGGCGAGCAGTATCGTGTGAAACTTTCAGAAGGAATGGAAGCATGGCTTCCGCAGGAATATGCACAGCTCTCTCCGATCAATGCAACACTTCCCTACACACTTACCGGTTCCATTTCGGTTACAGGGAATGATTCCGAAGATGTCGTCCGTGTCGGACTTGGACAAAAAGTTCCGTACACCAGCGAACAGTTGACCGACCCGATGGCAATCGTTGTGAATATCTTCGGCACAACTTCGAATACCAATTGGATCACACATCAGAATTCTGCCAAAGAGATCCAACAGGTAAAATGCACTCAAGTCGGTGCCGATCATTATCAATTGACGATCTTTTTAAAACAAAAACAGCATTGGGGATACGATATTTCATATGAAGGAACATCAATGAAGATCCGTATCCGCCGAACTCCGATAATATCAAATTCTGCATCCCCGCTTACAGGATTGACAATTGCGATCGATGCAGGTCATGGAATTGGAAGTCAAGGTGCACTCGGTTCCCTCGGCACAATTGAAATGAACATTACCCTAGCCCTTGCAAAAGAATTGAATGCTCAGCTGCAGGCAAAAGGAATTAAAACAGTGATGACGCGCGAAACTGATGACAATGTCATGATGAGTGATCGAGCCGAAAAGATCCTGACATCGAACGCAACTATTCTTGTCAGTATTCATTGCAATTCCACAGGGGAAACCTCAGATGCAGAACAAATAAAAGGAACCAGCATTTATTACCGCTATCCCGGATTCAAACCGCTTTCGGATATTATGTACGGAAAAATGCTTGAACTTGGACTGGGACAATGGGGTGTTACCGGGAATTTCAATTTTTCTTTAAGCGGACCGACACAATTGCCGAATGTTCTTGTTGAGACAGCATTCCTTTCAAATCCTGAAGACGAGATGAGGTTGATCGATCCTGAATTCAGAAAACAAGTTGCAACGAAGATCATTGGCGGATTGGAAGAGTTTGTTATAAAAAACACCAAATAGAAAACATGAAGGATGAATGCAATCAATTTACCGCAATTTTTACATCAATTGTAATTACTAAAAAGAAAAATATTTCATAATTTAATTTGAGTTTTCTTGGAGTTCATCCTTCATAATTCATACTTCATCCTTATCTAAACACTATGTTAACACTTAACGGTAACTCGCTTTCAATCGCAGATCTTTACTCAACAGCGACGAACTTTAAATCAACGATTGCACTTTCTTCTTCCGCCAAAAAAGCAATGCAACGCTCGCGCGCTCTTGTAGAAGAATGGCTCGCCAGCGATGAAGTGATCTATGGTGTCACGACCGGTTTCGGAGAGTTTGCCAATGTTCGTATCCCACACAATAAGATTGAAGAACTACAAAAAAATCTCATCGTCAGTCATGCAGCCGGAGCAGGCGACCCTCTTCCTCAGGAAGTAGTGCGCGCAATGATGATCCTCCGCATTAACGCACTTGCAAAAGGATTCTCTGGAATTCGTCCTGAAACGGTGGAGTTCATTGTAAAATTCTTTAATGCAGGACTAATTCCTGTCGTTCCTTCGCAAGGCTCGGTCGGGTCAAGCGGTGATCTTGTTCAATTGGCGCATTTGGTTCTCTCCTTTATGGGAAAGGGAAAAACAACTGACAATGGAAAATTGACAATTAAAGATTCAAAAACAGTTCTCAAAAGACATAAACTGCAGTCATTAACATTAACGGCAAAAGAAGGATTAGCGTTGATCAACGGCACGCAGATGATGACCGCATTCGCTTCGCTCATCATGTACGAAGCAGTGCAGTTGATGAAACTTGCAGATATCTCCTGTGCGTTGAGCGTTGAAGCATTAAAAGGAACTGATACTGCATTTGATGAACGCATTCACAAACTTCGTCCATACAAAGGACAACTTGCTTCTGCAAGAAATCTGCGAACGTTGATGAAAGGAAGCGAGATCCGAGAATCACACCGCCATAATGATGATCGTGTACAGGATGCATATTCGCTCCGATGCGCTCCGCAGGTTCATGGTGCCTCGCGCGATGCATTAGAATATGTTGCATCAAAAGTTGAGATCGAAATAAATTCCGCCAACGATAATCCGTTGATCTTCCCGAACGAGAAGCAGCATCTTGAAGGAGGAAATTTCCACGGTCAGCCGATGGCGCTTGCTATGGATTTTGCGGCGATCGCACTTTCGGAATTGGCGAATATTTCTGAACGACGAACAGAACGAATGGTGAACGGCGCGCTCAGCCGTCTACCCCGTTTTCTTACCACTAATGGCGGACTCAATTCCGGGTTAATGATCGCACAATACACCGCAGCGTCGCTTGTTTCGGAAAATAAAGTCCTTTCACACCCCGCCAGCGTTGATTCGATTCCTACTTCAGCAAACCAGGAAGATCATAATTCGATGGGATCGATTGCGGCACAAAAATGCTGGAAAGTACTAAAGAATGTTCAGACCGTTATCGCAATTGAATTGATGACTGCGGCACAAGCAATTGATTTTCATGCACCGTTGAAATGCGGAAAAGGAACCAATTCTGCATATCAAACAATTCGCAAAACAATTCCTCATCTTGATGAAGATAGAATTTTGCACGACGATATTCAGAAAGCGTTGGGATTGGTGAAAGACGGAAGTGTGTTGAAGAATGTTGAAAAGGTTATCGGTAATTTAGAATAATTTTAAATTCAAGTATATACCTATCGCTAATTTATATATTAATATTCTTCAAAAACTATTTTATAAACATCATTTTATTTACTTCAGAATAATTCCCTGCGCTTAGATGATAAAAATATATTCCACTTGACAATCCTAACGCATTGAATACCGATTGATATATTCCTGCTTCTTGTCTTTCATTCACAAGCGTTGCAACTTCTCTTCCAACAACATCATATACTTTTAGCTTTACTATACTGTTAACTGGCAATTGGTAATTGATAATTGTTGAAAGGTTAAATGGATTGGGATAATTTTGCTCGAGAACAAAATGTTTTGGTATTGCATCGGTTAGTTTAGATTGCATTATGGTTAAACCCTTTGGATGAAGAGCAATGCAAAGTATGTTTGAGGTGTTAAGTAAACCAATAAAAGTTCCAATTCCGTTGGCTGTGTCTATTATATACAATTTATCAGAATCAAAATATTCTGAATGAAAAAGACCATACAGTTTTCCATTCTTGCCAAATATGATATCTCTTATATTTTCTCCAACACCAGTGCTACCTATCATTGTTACCACTCTTGTTGTTCTGTCAACTTTATAAATAGCATCATCAACAAATTTCAAAGACCGAGAAGTCATCCAAAGCTCATTCGATAGAGGATTTATAGCTAAGCCACCTGGTGTGAAATCGTCAAGTAGAATGTCAGGGAAAGTGGAACCGTTATTTATATTTATTCTATAGATAATGCCATTGGGTGCTCCCATATAAACAATTGAATCGTTAATAAACGCCATTCCTTTTAAATCTGGAATATTAGTTTGTCCTTTTAATTTAAAGAATAATTTTCCATCACTGCTGATCTTATAAAAGTCACCTCCGTAGAGGGAAGGATAATAGCCAATTAATATTTCCGTGGTCGGATGAACTCGCATTGAAGTAATCTGGGGAGTATCAAAAGCTGCAATAAAAGATGCTAAACCACTTACGGAATTCAGAGTATATAGTCCTGCGTTGTTTGTTGATCCCGGCGCAGCATAGAATTTTTCTGGACTTACCAAAATCCCAACGCCTTCAATTCTAATATTCATTAATGGATTATTTGAGTCATTTGAAATAATCGTAATTGAATCTTTACATAAACCATCAGTTTTTTGTACAAACATTATTTTCATATCAATTGATTCTTTACCGGCTAACTTCAATGGATATGAAAATGAATTTAGTATCTGAAAATATTTTGTAGAAACAGAAATCTTTGATATTACGAGTGTATCTTGACCACTATTAAGAAGTGTAATCGTTGAGGTATCACTGAAACTGTTCAAATTTATAATTCCAAAATCAACCGAAGATTTGGACAAAGTCAACACTGGACCTGGTATTTTGTTAAATAATAAACTATAACTCCTTCTAGACGTTGTAAGTGTTGTGTTGCTTCCCCATGAATCATCAAAATCATAATAGATTAATCCCACATTTTTTCTAAGAAAATATCGACCATAACTTAATATTTCATCATTGAGATTATAGTAGCGGTTAAAACCTTGTGGCATAAAAGACCACACACTCAATCCATCGTTAGTTAATGTGTGGTTCTGTCTTTTAGACTCTGTTATATGATAGGTTTTATTCGTTATGAGCCATCCTGAATCTGGTGGAGCACTAGAACTTGTTGAATTAATAAAAATGCTATCCCTTTCTTCCACTGACCAAATAATTATAGGATCATCTTGAGTAGCAGAACCTACGATTGTTAAATAAATAAATCCGTTTCCTGTCGTTAACCATGAATAACCACCGCCACCCTGAGGATGATATACATAGCCATCTGCTTGGTTACAACTATATTTTAATTGCATACCTACTTTTAATGGAAAATAGTCATTTAGCTGAGCAGATATTTTCATGGTTATACCAAGAACCATAATTGTAAATAAAAATATCTTTTTCATAAGATCTTTAATATGTCCTTGAATGATTATATTTATTTTACTTAATCTAAAATACATACTAACTGACTGCAATTCAATCGATTCGGACAATACTCTCCGGAATCATATTCTTTTCGGAAAATCCTTCGTCAACAGTTTGATTATTTCTATAAATTCAATGATAATTTAATCCCGGATACAATAAATTCACCGCAACAAGATGCATCGGGCTGTAGATATATTTGAAGACATTCCACGCGATCAACAAACCGAAAAATCCCGCAGGAGAATTATACAATAGCTGTAAATATTTTTGCGCAGTTTCGTGGCTGAGAAATAATGGAATAATTCCGCTCCCATCCAACGGCGGAACGGGAAGAAGATTGAAGAGAAACAAAAGCAGATTAAGAGAAAAAAAAAGACTTAAAAATGTTGCAACGATCTGATATGTCCCGGTTTCATTTGATTCAACAATATGGGAAAATACCAATTGTTCCGGAGCTGAAAAAATTCCGGTCATCATTCCGACACGAATGATGATAGCTGCTACAAATACCAATAACAGATTTGCGATTGGTCCTGCCAGCGACATCATTGCCGAACGTTTCGGAAAACGCAGCGCCCATTCCCTGTCATACGGAACACTCGCCCATCCCATCATCCATCCGCCAAGCGCAAATGAAAGGATCGGGACAACAACAAGTCCGATCGGTTCTCTGCGAATATGAGGCAGAGGATCAAGCGTTACTTGTCCCCCTTCGTATGCGGTGCTGTCGCCAAGTTTCCATGCGGCAAGCGCGTGAAATGCTTCGTGCAGCGTGGTAGAGAATAAAAATACCACATACCATTGAAGTCCGGTGACGAAAGTTTCCATAAAATAATTTAGTGCAATTTACTAGAAATGTCATTCCCGCATGCTCCTAGCGGGAATCTATTTATAGATGCCCGATAGAATCATTCGGGCATGACAGTAATTTATATTTTAATTTTATGAACTGTAATTAAACAAATGTAAACGAAGATTGTTTCCCGAACAACAATATTCAGCCATAATTTCAGACGAAAAACTCTCACTTTTTTCGTATATTATATACAAATGAAGCCATCTATTGAAATAATGTCTCCCGCAGGTTCGTGGGAAGCTCTTTCATCAGCATTGCATGCGGGTGCAGATTCCATCTATTTCGGTGTGGAACAGTTGAACATGCGCGCAAAATCATCCAACAATTTTACCGTTGATGATCTTCCGAAAGTTGCAGAACTCTGCGCCCAATACAGCGCAAAATCATACATCACGCTCAATACGATCATGTACGATCACGATCTTCAATTGATGCGGAATATAGTCGATGCGGCAAAAGCAAACGGGATCACTGCCGTCATCGCATCGGATCACGCAGTATTGATGTATGCGAAAAAGAAGAATATGGAAGTCCATATCTCTACGCAGACAAACATCACCAATATTGAAACAATCGAATTCTTTTCCGTCTTTGCCGACGTCATTGTGCTTTCACGCGAACTTTCTCTTTCTCAGGTTTCAGATATAACACGCGAGATCAAACGAAGAAATATCTGCGGACCATCAGGAAAATTAATTCAGGTGGAAGTATTCGCTCACGGCGCACTCTGTATGGCTGTTTCGGGAAAATGTTATCTCAGTCTTCATTCACATTTTTCTTCCGCTAATCGCGGCGCGTGCATTCAAAATTGCAGGCGAGACTATATCGTTACGGATAAAGAAACTGGTTATGAACTTGAGATCGATAACGAATTTATCATGTCCGCAAAAGATCTCTGCACCATCGGTTTCTTAGATAAGATCATCGCAACAGGGGTTGAAGTGTTGAAGATTGAAGGACGCGGACGTTCTGCTGATTATGTTCACACGACAACAAAATGTTACAAAGAGGCGGTTCGTTCTATTGCCGATGGAACATATACAGCGGAAAAAATTCATCAATGGACTGAAGATCTTTCCACCGTCTACAATCGCGGATTTTGGGATGGATATTATCTCGGAAGGACAATGGGCGAATGGAGTAGTTCTGAAGAATCCCAATCGACGAAACGAAAAGTGTATCTCGGCAAAGGATTAAATTATTTTGATAAACCGAAGATCGGATATTTCAAGATCGAGGCGCAGTCCATCAATGTCGGAGATGAGATTATTATCACCGGTCCGACAACTGGATATGTGCATGCAGTTGTTTCAGAATTACGAGTGAATGATATTCTTGTGCAGCAGGCATCTAAAGGTGATTGCGTAACGATTCCCATTGAAGAAGTAATTCGTCCTTCAGATTCGATCTATAAATTGGTGGATAGCAGAACAGGAAATTCAAAATAGAGATCGAATGATTCGAATTATTCATTTACGGGAAAAATGTATCGGCTGTAATGCGTGTGTGGAACTTGCACCCGATCGATGGAAGATGTCACGAAAAGATGGAAAAAGCGTGCTTGTTGACGGAGAAGAAAAGAATGGTATCTTTATAGCTCTCGTGGGTGATGATGAGTTAAAAAAGAATCAAATCGCTGCAAAAATGTGTCCGACCAACATCATAAAAGTAGAAAAGGTGCAAAGAAAATCGTAAATTAAAGATATTTTTTTATTTTGAGGAGCACATCATGAAACTTTCAAAAGATTTTATTCGAACAATCCCCAAAGTTTTGCTTCACGACCATCTCGATGGCGGCGTTCGTCCGCAAACAGTGATAGAACTTGCGAAGGATCAAAAATATGACAAGCTTCCCACAAGTGATCCAGGAGAATTGGATCAATGGTTCCAACGCGGCGCGCAACGCGGAAGTCTGCCGTTGTTTCTGGAAGGATTTGAACATACCTGCGGCGTGATGCAGACCGAAGAAGCGCTCGAGCGTGTTGCATATGAAACTGTTGAGGATATGAAAAAAGACGGAGTCGTATATTTTGAAACACGCTTTGCACCAATGTTCCATACTGGAAAAGGACTTTCAACTTCGCGCGTTGTGAAAGCAGTGCTAAAGGGATTAGAGCGAGGGAAAAAAGATTTTGGCGTTCACTATGGGGTGTTGATCTGTGCGATGAGACATATGGAGCCGACCGTTTCAATGGAAGTCGCTGAACTTGCCGTTGAATTCCGCAATCAAGGGGTCGTCGGATTCGATCTCGCAGGCGAAGAAGGGGGCTATCCGCCAAAGAAACATGTCGATGCATTCCACTACATCCAGCGAGAGAATTTCAATATCACCATTCATGCCGGGGAAGCATTCGGAAAAGAATCGATCTGGCAGGCGATCCAATGGTGCGGCGCGCATCGTATCGGTCACGGAACACGATTGATCGAAGATATGAAAGTAAAAGATGGTGAAGTGTTGAGTATGGGAACGCTGGCGCAATATGTTCTGGATAAACGTATTCCGATCGAGATTTGCCTGACCAGCAATCTTCACACCGGAGCTGTCCGCACGATCGAGGAACATCCGTTCCCGATCTATCATAAATATAAATTCCGATTAACACTGAACACCGATGATCGGCTGATGAGCGGAATTACGTTAACTGACGAATATCATCTTGCCCATGAAAAATTCGGACTCGATCTGACTGCACTGGAAAAGATCACGATCAACGCGATGAAATCTGCTTTTATTCCCTACAAGGATCGTATCAAGATCATCTACGATGTTCTGAAACCAGGTTACGCCGATGCAAGGAAACGGATGTGATTTTATTTTTTTTGAGACATGGCGAAGCTGGAATGAACTTTCCATCCGATTTTGATCGTGAATTGACTGTCAGCGGCGTGAAAGCATCACAGAGTATTGGAAAATTTTGTAGAAAAACAGATGTTACATTTACCCACGTCATTACAAGTCCGTTAGTAAGAGCAAAACAAACAGCGGAAGAGATCGTTAAGAGTTCACCGGGTGTAAAAATTGAAGAATCGGAATTTCTCATGCCAAATGCTGACCCGAAGAACCTGTTCAATTTTTTGCGTTCATTCACATCCAGCAGCAGGGTTCTTTTTGTAACACACGAGCCGTTCGTCGGTACATGCATATCAACATTACTCAGCGGAACAGAAACTGTTAATCTTGCAATGAAAACAACAACCTTTGCCTGCGTTGAAACTCACGGTTCTCCCGTTCACGGCAATGGAAAATTACTTTGGCTGATTCCATCAGAAATCATTCAACAAACAATGTAACTTTAATCTTCAAAGACCATTCTTGAAACTTTTTCTTTGGAATTTTTGCCAAATTTGAGTTTCTTGTAACGGTTTATCATGACAAAAGGTGAAAAATAAGTCTATGGCAAAGATAAAATCTTCTTCAACGCAAGCTCTCGTGGAAGGGCTTTCCGCACTTTCAAAGAATCTATGGTGGGCATGGCATACAACTGCTCAATCTATTTTTAGAGAACTCTCTCCCCAACTGTGGGAAAAGACAAATCACAGTGCTCCATG
>JANXZD010000110.1 GCA_025355705.1 Bacteroidota bacterium
CCGGCGATGCACCCCATTTCGATCTTGCCTTCGAAGTGAAATTACAGGAGTGTGCGCTCGAATTAATTCAAAAAGGATTTGTGAAGTCAGCGCATGATATTTCTGAGGGAGGATTAATTGTTTCGATGATTGAAAGTGCAATTGTCGGAAAACAAAAATTCAGCTTTGATGTGACACTTGACTTGAATGGAATTCAGTTATATAAAATCCTTTTTGGTGAAGATCAATCGCGTATCATTATTTCTTCCAATAAAGCCATTGAAGATCAACTGAAGACAATTTGTTCAAAATATAATGTTCCAATTACCAATATTGGAACTGTGACAACGAAAACTGAAGCGAACGTTAACGGAGAAGTTGTTGTTGATATGAATAAAGCAAATGATTTGTATTTCAATGCACTTCATAAAAAAATATATCAGAATTAAATAATGACAATGATAGAAAAAATATCTGAAATAAAATCTCCTCCTGTCATTCACAATTGCCCATTTGATGTCATACGAATGATTGGAAATGAATCGGTTGATTTTCTTCAGAGAATTACCACGAATGATTTTAAGGGATTCGTAAACGGCAATATTCAAAAAACATTACTCGTTACAGAGAGAGGACGAATATTTGATGCTGTTTGGATTATTCATCGCAGTCATGATTTGTTGATGCTGGTAAGTAGGGGAATGTCTGCAGAGATTATTCTATGGTTGAATAAATACATCATCATGGAGGATATTACCTTGAGCGATGTAAGCAATGAATTTAAAATTGATCTTCACTTTAACAATGAGAAGAATTTTTATCGCTCAGATTATTTTGGATTCCCAGTTTCATTTGAGTTAAAAGAGCAACCTGAAAATATATTGGATAAACCCTCTGATTTACTTGAGTATTGGAGAATCGAAAATGGAATTCCAAAAGCCAAAAAAGAATTAGTTCAAGATTTCAACCCACTTGAATTGAACCTATGGAATTGGATCAGTTTTACTAAAGGATGTTATATCGGTCAGGAAGTTATTGCACGACTTGACACATATGATAAAATTCAACGCACGTTGTGTAATTTTTCCACAACCGATCAGATTAACGAACAAGATATTTTGTTAGATGAAAACGAAACCGTAATAGGCAAGATCACCAGTGTAAGTGAAATGGATAACAAATTTATTGGACTTGCTGTTGTTCGTGTTAAATTTGCAGTTGAACACCAAAAACTAAGGACAAAAGATTCGAATGCAATTATAGAAATTGAAAAGGTGCTCAAAAAAGAGATATATGGAAGAAATTAAAGTAACGGCAGAAACAAAAGAAGAGTTATACAAACAACTACTGCCGCAAATATTTTCAATTGTCGGAGATGAATCGAACTCAATTGCGAACATGGCAAATATTGTTGCCGCATTGAAGCAAACATTTTCATATTACTCCTGGGTTGGATTTTATTTGTATGATCAAACATCAAATGAATTGGTACTGGGACCGTTTCAAGGAAAGATCGCTTGCACTAGAATTGCTATCGGCAGAGGTGTCTGCGGAACTTCGTTCAAAAAGAGAGAAACGATCATCGTTGCGGATGTGAGTCAATTTCCCGGACATATCTTTTGCGATGCTGATTCAAAATCAGAAATTGTTGTTCCGGTATATCAGGGGAATAAAATTATTGGCGTGCTTGATGTTGACAGTCATGAATATGACAGCTTCGATATAACGGATAAAAAATATCTGGAACAATTAATTTCTGTTGTTGCACAAAAAATTATCTTATAAAAAAAACAATGTTCAAATGAAAAAACAACAACTTCTAAAAGCACCAAAAGCATACAAGAATGCAGGATTCCTTGCAAGCAGGGATGCGCGTCCGATAAGAATATTATCCGAATTTTTAGAACCGTTAAGCCGTTTCAATTATTTCAATGTCAAAGATACAATAGTTTTTTTTGGTTCCGCCCGTATAAAACCGAGATCTGAAATGATCAAACATCTTCGGGAATTAGCAAAAAAGGGGAATAAAAAAAATGTCCACACCAAGAAATATCAGGAACAATTATTGCAAGCAGAAGTTGCCGTAGAGATGTCGAGATATTATGAGGATGCAACAGAATTGTCCAGATTGATCACCGCGTGGTCTAAAAAATTAAAAACAAAGAATAGGTTGCTTGTCTGTTCAGGCGGCGGCCCTGGAATTATGGAAGCTGCCAACAAAGGTGCATTGTTAGCAAAAGGGGAGTCAATCGGATTGAATATCAGTCTTCCGTTCGAACAATATCCAAATCAGTATATCACACCAAAGTTTAACATGGAATTTCATTATTTCTTTATGCGGAAATTCTGGTTTATGTTCCTTGGTAAGGCACTTGTCGCATTTCCAGGCGGATTCGGAACTCTGGATGAGTTTTTTGAGTTATTAACTTTACTACAGACTAAGAAAGTTAATAAAAAAATGACGGTAATTCTTTACGGTAAGAATTTCTGGAATAAGATTATTGACTTCAAAGCTTTGGCAAAATATGGTATGATCAGTCCCGACGATATGAATTTATTTTCATTTGCAGATTCTCCAAAAGAAGCCTTTGATATCCTCAAAAAAGGTGTTTTGACTAATTATTCCGAGTTTCGATGAGTGAATTGACTGAAAAAGAAGTGAGTGAAATTAAGTCTCTCATTACATTGCTTGATGATGAAGATGAGGCGATTTATTCCACGGTTCGAGATCGTTTGTTGAGCTATAAGGAATCGGCTTTGGAGTTCATTCCTTTTATTGAAGACAAGAATACGATTGCAGAGAAACGTCTAAGTGAAGTAAGAGAAATACTTATACGCGCTTCATTTAAAGAGCAACTGCGACAATTAAAAAGAAATAAAGAAGGAGAGATCGATCTTGAAGATGGCGTTTTTCTTTTTGCAAGACAACGCTATAGTGATCTCGATGTCTCGGTTTATACTGAACAATTGAATTATTACGCGTCGGAATTAAAAGAGAAACTTACTTCAGTAAACGATGAATCTGAAATTTTGCAGCGTATTATTTCATTTTTCACCGATGAAAAATCGTTCATTGGAAATCGTGATGACTATTACAGTGAAGAAAATCATTACATAAATCGAGTTCTTGATACGAAAATAGGTATTCCGATAACTTTATGCGTTGTTTATCTTCTTGTCGGACAACGGATTAATCTTCCGTTAAAAGGAATCGGCTTACCGGGTCATTTTGTTATGAGATTCTCTTTTGGAAGTTCCCATGTGTACTTCGATCCCTTCGGTGGCGGTAAAATCCTTTCACTTGGTGATTGTGAAGCGATCGTCAAAAATCTTGGGTTCAATTTTACTGAAGAGTATTTACAGCCGGTTTCAAACAAACAAATTCTCGAAAGAATGTTACGAAATGTCATTTTAACGCTTGAAAAGAAAGAAGATAAAGAAAGAATTGAAACTATCAGACAATTCATTGATACTCTCAATTCTGATTTGTAACTTGTATATATCTACTTGATCATATTGGGGGTGTTTTGGCTTCGACGGGGTCGGG
>JANXZD010000180.1 GCA_025355705.1 Bacteroidota bacterium
TCCAATGGAGTAAAACGCTCCACTTGCTTCCTGATTCGTAAAAACAGCAACACCTGCTCGAATTTCAGGTATCATTGCTACAAACGAAACGAATCCGCTCAAACCACCGGTGTGCGACACAAGTTTTTTCCCTCGATAATCTCGCACACCAAATCCACAGCCATATCCAGAAAAATTCGCCTGCAGCGGCGCAAGTTCTTTTGCAGCTTTTGTGATCGGTATTGGAGTGATCAAAGACCAGAGCTGACGCGTGATTGCAGGAGTAAAAAGAGTTGTTCCATTGGAAAGTTTCCCTGAATCGATCTGACAGATCATCCATTTAGCAATATCGTCAGCATTAGTATTGATACTTGCAGCAGGATTGGTCTTATCACTATCGGATGCGGCAACAGGTCGAACAATTCCGTTGATCTCTCCATGCGGAGTTGCCACATTCCCTTTTTTTATTGCTTCCATAAAAGTTAACGTACTATTGTTCATTCCAAGATTGGAAAATATCCGTGTCCGCACAAATTCATTCCAGGGCAGTCCACTCACCGCTTCGATCACCTCACCTGCTATGAGATAAAGAATATTGTCATACGCATACGTGCTTCGAAAACTTGTTACAAGCGGAATATTTTTGAATCGTTTCACCACATCTTTTTGTTTGTACGTGTTCGTCGGCCAGATGAGAAGATCTCCTGCACCAAGACCAAGTCCGCTGCGATGAACAAGCAAATCAATGATCCTCAATTCACGAGTTACATACGGATCGGAAAGCTGAAACCATGGGAGATGGTCAACAACACGATCATTCCATTTTAATTTCCCTTCGTCAACAAGTATTCCAAGTGAAGTTCCGACAAATGCTTTAGTATTGGATGCGATACTGAAATTTGTTTTACTGTCTACTTTATCATTTGTGCCAATTGTTTTTACGCCATATCCTTTTGCAAGGACTACTTTCCCGTCCTTTACAATGGCAACAGAAACACCGGGAACCTTAAATGTCTTCAAAACTTTTTCGACATATGCGTCGAACTCTTTGGGTAAAGGCTGTGCATTTAAGAACGAACACAATATGAGAATGGAGAGTGTTAGAAAATATTTCATAGAAATTCCTTTTGATAGAGTTTACTGATTGAATGAATATAGGGAAAAAATAATTCGGAGTGTGAACTCTTTTGTTAAAATTGTTTTACAGACAATTTTGTCTCTGTAACAACTTTTGGATAACGTCCGTAATATCGTATAGCATTTTTCTGAAAATTGATAATATTCGTAAAATTATATTTAATGACATTATGGATCCCATAACTTATAAATTAAATTACAACGGCTCAGCCACTTCAACATACTATCCTGCGGTTGCTGCATTCACTGACCTGGTCATTGATTATGCTGAGTATTCAATCACACCGATCACAAAAAAATACCGCCACTACTTGATCGGCTATCGATTGGAAGAACCACGTTCAATAGAAGAATATATCTTTGAATTGTTGAACCTCGGCGTTCTCTGGCGAGCGTATGGCAATACTGCCGTTGGGATAAAATATGCTCCTTTTAGACTGATGGCTCAAATGGGAGAATGGCGAAAAACTCACCCACGATTAAAACCGTTGATCGATGTCATCCGTGGATTCACCTTGTCATTTTTTCTCGTCCCATCTCCAATTCAACGGACAGATCATGCACCACGGTCTCTGAACGATCTGGATCGTCTGATCACCTGGTTAGAAGCAACGGGAGATTTCCGTGAAGATGCATTTCGGTACATTCGTTTGCTAGGATATTTTGGAACATTACCGGAAAGCTTCATTCCTGCAATTATGAAAAAAGTTCTAGTGTTCACTGACTGGTTTGCATCTGAAAGTTTACGCCATATGGGAACGTACACTCCAAATGTCAATGCATTTGTCTCAACGAACCAATCGGGATATCGATGGCGCGAAGATCGGTTCGCATGTCTTCGTTCACAAACAGAATATCATTTGAACATGGTCGGGGCGGAAATCATGAACCGTGCATACCGAAATGAATTTCTTTCGTGTAAAACTAAAACTGTGCTGCTTCCCGGCTGCATGCGCGCAAGGGCAGAAGAAAAATGTGAAGGAATAAAAAGTAAAAAAGGAATTACGTGTTCAGGATGCGAACCGAAATGCCATGTCAACCAGTTACGCGAGATGGGCAGGAAAAATAATTTTGATGTAATGGTGATCCCTCACTCCACCGATCTTTCTCAATGGAAAACTAAACCGGGTGAAATCCCATCGGCAGTTGTAGGTGTTGCATGTCTTTCGGTGTTGGTACAAGGAGGATGGGAATTACAACGGAACAATGTTCCTGCTCAATGTATTTTATTGAACGAATCCGGCTGCAAAAAACATTGGGATGATAAAGGATTCCCAACTGCGCTTGATATTCGGGAATTGAAGCGGGTAGTTACCAATTAACCCTAACGCACCTCAGGTCTCTTCATTGTATTCAGACCTTTTTCATCGATCAATTGACGATAATTGAGAAGACGATATTTTGAATTGTGAATCAATGATTGAAATTGCGGAGACAACAGCGCATTCATTTCTGCCTGACGATGTTTGCTCATATTTTTAGGGCCGAACACATTCAAATCTTCCATTGCACTCAGTTCAGGATCATCAATTCCGACATGAAAAACAAATAGCTTCGTTCCATCAGTCAGCATTTTTTTTGTATTCACTAACAGCGTGTCCAATTTATTTTCGATGGGTGCGGAATATCCGTTTTCAACATCAACTTCATCAAAGTACCGTGAGATGGCAAGATGATACACGAAGGCAAGTTTTTCCACAATGGCACGTGTTTCTAATGTCTGCATTGCCGCTCCCATATGATAATCAACATAATCGATCCGAACACCTGAATGAACTGCTCGTTCGATCTGAGCGCGGAGTTCTGTTTCAATTTCAGAAAGTTTAGGATTGTTGCCGAACAACAGCGAACGTGAAGGGAAAAAATATCCGTTGCTATCCACAAGTGAAGGAACAACCGATGCACCTGCCACTGGTCCCCAGCGGTAATTTTTCCATTCTGCATTGAGCGTTAAATGAACGCCAACTGATACATTAGGATATTGTTTTAATAGATCCACAACCTCTTGATACCAAGCACACGTAAACATAACTGATGCAGAAACGGGAAATCCTTTTTCCAATACCTGCTTTGCTGCCACATTGACTGAGTGGCACATTCCCCAATCATCGCAACGGATGAGAATAGGGATTTTTTCGTCTTTTGCTACAATAGTTTTTACTTGCCCAGAGGAAAGTAAGATCAAAAATAATGTAAACAAGATCATATAAATGATTTTCATGGATATCTCCTAACTTTCCGCAAATTTTTTAATGAGCTCGTAAAATTTAACGATCGCTGTTGCTTTGCTCTTTCCAAATGAAAGCCAATGCCACGATGTTTCAGGATTTGGATCATCAACTAACGGTATTCGGATGATCGGTTTCCCTTTATATTCGCCTATGATCGGCTGAATTTCTTGTTTCTCTTCCATACGCTTTATTTCTTTCGTTTTATGTAAAATATTATTTTCTTCCTGCGATATCCACAACGATCGGTGAAAAGAAGATTGTATCAGGATTTTTTCGATGTTCAAGCCAGTCGGTTAGCATTGCATCACCTTGCAAATGGGTCATCACTTGTTTCTCAACCATATGCTGAATATGCGTGGAGAAGAATCGATGCGCCCATTCCATAATAGCACTTTCGGGTCCGCCTGCAAATGTGTGCGGTGTGAAATCTATCATCGATAGATTATATTTCCTAAACCATGCAGGAATTTTCCCTGTAATGTACGGGTCACCACCACCCGCTTGATAATACGCGCGCACGATATCAGCCATTCCATCAAACGCACCCCCTTTAGGAAAGAGCGATAACCCTTCATAGTAATAATCTTGAAATGCTATGATACCATTCGGTTTGAGAGAAGAGAGAAGGTTGATAAGAAATTTTTCCGGTTGAGGCACAAACGCGATCACCCATCGGACAAAGATCAGATCAAACTGTTGTTGGGGAAGTTCAATTTCTTCCGCCATGCCGTTGATCATGTTTACATTCGTCCATTTTTTTTGTTGTATCTGCTCAGAGAACCAATTCAAAAAAAGAGATGAAGGTTCCAATGCAGTTACAGAGCCTTTCTCCCCGACACGTTCGCGAAGATCGAACGAAACAAAGCCAGGACCTGCACCGACATCTAGACAGTTCCATCCTTCTCCGATGCCAAGCCTATCAAAGAAAGCATTGGTATTTGAACGCCAAACACTATGTTGAAATTGTAGCCGCTCAAACTCTGACTGATTGACACCGAGAAGATAGTCTGTATCACTCATATTAAATGCTTCTCAATAAACAGTAAGATACTGAAGAGGATTAGGTTTTTCTATATATAAGGTAAACTATTTATTATCTGTTATCAATAAAAAGGAAATTACTACTGAAAAGTCGATTAAATGATATTAAGACAAGTTTGTACTCTGATGATGAGCAAATTTTTTGTATTTTAGTAAAAGCTACTCAATTGCCGCTAGCAGATTCTTCGCTACTCTCAGAATAACGCATATAAAAAAAGAAAGAAAAATGGCTAGACCAATCAGTCCGGTACTTATCGCAGCGCAAGACATTTCGATCCGTTTTGGAGAACAGGTCGTATTAAAAGACGCATCACTTAACATCCATCAAACAGACCGCATCGGGCTTATCGGAACAAACGGCTCCGGAAAATCTACGCTTATCAAGATTATTGCCGGCATTATTCCTCCGGATTCGGGGAATTTTTCGCGTAAACGTGAACTTATTACCGGATACCTTTCACAAGATTTTACACTGGACGAAACGAAATCAGTCTTTGAGAATATCATGGATGGTGCCCACGATGTGATTGATATTCTCCGCGAATACGAATCACTTCCGTATGATTCTGAACGACGGCATATTTTGGAAGAACATATTCATCTTCTTGATGGATGGAACTTAGAGAATAGAGTTGAAGCGGCAATGCATTCATTGAATGTTCCAGATAAGAACCGAGATATTGCAACGCTCTCCGGCGGAGAAAAACGGCGTGTTGCATTATGCAAATCCATAATTGCACGACCCGACCTGCTTATTCTTGACGAACCGACGAACCATCTTGACACACAATCCATTGAATGGATGGAAGAATTTTTAGAAGATTACACCGGCGCATGTTTGTTCGTAACACACGATCGATATTTTTTAGATTCAATCGCCAACAGGATCGTTGAACTTTCCAACGGACTCTGTTATCCACACGATGGAAATTATACAGATTTTCTGATCGATAAAGCCGAACGGCAAGCCCAACTAGCAAGCGAAGATAAGAAACGAAATAATTTTCTGCGTCGGGAATTAGAATGGGTGCGCCGCGGAGCAAAAGCACGTACAACAAAATCCAAAAGCAGATTAAAGAACTATTTTGAAGTTGCCGATAAGGAAGGTTTTGAATTAGAAAAAGAGGTCAATCTTCTTATTCCCCCGCCGCCCGGATTAGGTTCAAAAATTTTGAACTTGAAACATGTGGGGATGGAACTTGGCGGAAGAAAATTATTCTCACATGTCGATCTTCTTTTTGATAAAAAAAGAAAATTGGGCATCATTGGACGGAACGGACTTGGTAAGACCACATTATTAAAAATCATTTTAGGCGAACTTGAGGCAACTGAAGGATTCACCGAACTTGGCGACAGAACTCAGATCAATTACATTGACCAATCACGCATTGCTCTTAATGACGAGAATACGGTTCTGAAAGAGATCGGCGAAGGAAATGATTGGATCATGTTCGGGGAGAATAAAACAACCGTTTGGAATTACCTGCGACGATTCTTATTTGCTGATGAACGCATCAATACGAAAGTTGGAAAACTCTCCGGTGGTGAACGGAGCAGATTACTACTTGCAAAGATATTGAAGAATGGCGGAAATTTCCTCATTCTGGATGAACCGACCAACGATCTTGACCTTCCCACACTTCGCGTATTGGAAGAAGCGCTGGTTGATTTTGACGGATGTGTCATCGCTGTAAGTCATGACAGATATTTTCTGAATCGCGTCTGCAATGGAATTCTCGCATTTGAAGGAGACGGTAAAGTTCATTTCAGTGAAGGAAATTATGATTATTATTTGGAAAAGCGAAAAGCGCGCCTTGCCGTTGAAGTTGAAATTGAGAAACAGAAAAAATTGGAAACGGCTGCAAAACCGGAACCAAAAAAGTTAAAATGGAAAGAAGCAAAAGAGCTTGAAACAATCGAGGCTGATATTTTGAAAGCAGAAGAAGATGTCCACCGCGTTGAAGCACTCCTTGCCGCCGATGACTTCTATCAGAAACACGGTGATAAATTGGAACAATACACTAAAGAAATGAATGCAGGAAAAGAAAAGGTCGAACGCTTATATGCACGGTGGAATGAACTTGAGGCATTGAAAAAATAAAAGAATGGACTTGCGTTCGTCCATTCAATATTTTTTGTGATTTTTTATCTGGTCAACCAATAACTTTAAAAATATACATAGAATAGTTCTAATTGTTGAGACTTTCTAGATATAACTCTTCTACTTTTTTTCGTGCCCACGGAGTTGTCCGGAGGAATTTTAGGCTGGATTGGATGCTTGGATTTTCATTGAAACAACGAATGCGGATCAT
>JANXZD010000201.1 GCA_025355705.1 Bacteroidota bacterium
GAATAGAATCGATGATACCGATTGTACCGATTCCAATCCAAAGAGAAAAAACAAAAAATGCACCGACAAAGAAATAATCACGTTCGCGTGGCTGCGGATTCTGCATATTAAAATAAAATGCCATGATGAGTCCCATCAGCAGAAAGAAATTGAAGAATACCCACCACATTACCTTATCTTTTTTAAAGTGATAATACATTCCAAACAGTCCAATGAACAACGGGATTCCCCATAGCTGTTTCCAGTTCACACCTGCGCCTTGAAAATCCCCTTCGCTTCCGGCATACTGCCACAAAAAATATCGCATGAACATTTCATCCAATTGATAGCGTAACAAATAATCTGAGTCACTTTTATAATTTGTATAAATGCCCTGATGCTGTGGTTCCTGACTGTAACGACGCTTAAAGAGTGGAGCATCACCATACTGTTCGCGATTGAGATACGATACAAGTTTTTTCAATGTGCTGGGATCATTCTCGTTCATCGGTGTATTTGCGTTCGCACGAATGATCACCATTGCATAGGTTGAATATCCGAGAATGATCAAGAGAAATGATAACGAAGCAATATTGAGAATTTCGCGTTTATGCTGGATTGAATACCATACGCCATAGATCGCTGCAATAATTACGGCGATCGGAATCAGAGTCCATATAATACTTTTCGATTCGGGACCTGCTCCAATCGTATATTCTCCATCAAGCATATTCGGCAAGATCTTTACAATACCGGGATAGACAACCGCAAAAATACCGATTGCAATAACACCGAAGATAATGTAATTACGTATTGAGAATTCATATCGACGGAAAAATACAATAATAAGGAAAGGAAAGATCACCATTAACGCCAACAAGTGAACACCAAGAGAAAGACCGATCATATATGCGATAAGAAAAATATATTTTTGATGCCCCGGAGTATCGGCACGCTCATTCCATCGTAATGCAAGCCAGATCAACAGTCCGATGAAGAACATTGCCGCACCATATACTTCAGCTTCTACAGCGTTGAACCAAAATGTTGGACTAAAAGAAAGTGATAATGCTCCAATTGCCGACGCACCATACAATGTTATTTTATTCCACAAATCTTCTTTACGCGGACGCCACATTGTAACAAGTTTTACAATTGATAAATATAAAAACATTGACGTGAATGCACTGCATAGCGCGGAAATGATATGTATCCGAACAGCAGGATCATGATAAATCGGTATCATGCCGAATATTTTTCCCACCAATAAAAAGAGGGGCGAGCCGGGCGGATGCGGTACTTGTAGTAAATATGCTGCTGAGATAAATTCACCCACATCCCAAAACACAACGGTATCAGACAATGTTAAAATATATACGATCAAGGTTACAAAGAAAACAAATCCTGCAACTAGTTTATTCAATTTAGTATGTTCCATTACTACCTCTTTAGTGGGAAAAACTATGCGAACCAATTATCAATAGTTAGTAAATATACTTTGAAAGTGCCGATTTTCAAAAGAAAATAACAGCACATCTTATGACTGACCCTATCGCTAAGGTAGAGCCCATCTGTCATTGTTTTTTAGACGACTTAGCCTGCAGAATTGTTCTGTTTTTGAATCTTGCTTTTCTATCATAATTGATTGAGATTACAACAATTGCACAAAATGAATTTCAGTTCCTCATGAAAAAATATTTATTCTTTTCAGTTTTTATTGCTCTTATCGCATCTCTTTATGCCCAACCGGCAACACCGGATTCTCTTATCACCAAAATTGAATTGAAAGACGGCTCAACACTCATCGGCACATTCGTGAGCGAAGATTCTCTTGGTGTTGATTTTCGCACACTCAGCGGAATGACGGCAAGAATTGCACACACACACAAATCCGATATATATTTCCATATACTTCTTCTACGGTCGCATCAAAGGACACTCTACAACGAAAGACAATCATTGATCCGAACCGAACTCGGCTATTTTTGATGCCAACAGCGCGCCCGATAGGAAATGGAGGCGGGTATTTTTCTGCATACGAACTTTTTTTCCCAACCTTGGCATTTGGGATCGGCAACATCGTTTCCGTCGCCGGCGGAATGTCCATTTTTCCCGGCGCAAGTAATCAGTTGTTCTATTTTGCACCAAAAGTCACGGTCGTAAACACTACAAATACTTCGCTTGCAGTCGGAGGATTGTACCTCGGCGCCGGAGGCACTGGTGAAGGCACATCACTGCTATATGGAGCAGCAACATTTGGGAATGAAAAAAGCTCTCTCACGATTGCGGCTAGCATCCCGACCGAGCGTAACCAAAATTCTCTTATCGTGATTGGTGGAGAATTACAGACTTCATCGTCACTAAAACTCATCACCGAAAATTGGATCTTTTCAAATTCAGTGTTGTATAGTTTTGGCATCCGTTTCTTCGGGGAAAAACTCGCTGCCGATCTCGGTTTTATACGATTGGCAGATATGAACGGCGGAGATGGATTCCCATTTTTTCCATGGCTCGGGTTTGCCTACAATTTTGGTACACCAGCAACAACTTCGTCTGACATTGAAAAACCGCAGCATTATGCTCCATCAACATACCGTGCACGAGCTTCATTCGGATTATTCACAACAACAGGAAACAATGAACTGAAAAAATATTTGGACAATCAAGGATTCAAATCTAACGAATATTCCAGCGGACTGTTCTCTTCGGGTAACGGGAACAACAAGGACGGGAATGGATTGTTAATGCAAGTCGAACGATCATTCAACGATAATTTTTCACTCGGATTAACAGTCTCCACAATTGGTAAATTAGTAGGCGGAAATTCTTCGTTGAGCGCCTACAAGTATTTTCAAACGCCAAACTATTACAGCACCAATATTGAGGTGGAACATTCCATCCTGACGTACGGTGTGCATGCTTCCTATTCACCAACGCAAAGCGATGACAACGATCGATCATATGCATTCGGCGCCGGCATAGGAAACAGCGATATTACGACTGATTGGTCATTCGGCGATTATTATTACTCTAATACATTTGCTACTATTCGAACTTTTTCTAACTCGCAACTTACTGGATTTGTTTTTCTTACACTGGACCAACACATCACTCAGATGATCTCGATTGGAATCGACGGTTCGTATTTTTTCATGCCCGATTCAAAGATCAATGGATTTGACCTCGGCTCAATCACCTATAAAGATTATTCAACCAGTCCGGCAACAGATAGAATTCAAATCATCTCAGTAAGTACAATGACACCGAATTTTGGATATGCTAAGGCGGGAATTTCTCTTGGCATACATTTTTAGGGAATCAACGCACCTGCAATTTCATCGCAAACGGCGTATCCCTTTGGTGTAAGAACGATCTTCTCTACGCTCTGTGCAAGTAATCCTTCATTTTCGTACGATTGCAGCAGTTCTTGACAGTTTAACAATACATCGTTTCCATAACCCAGACGAAGTTTATTCATATCAATCCCCCTGCTTCGCAATCCGAGGAAAATTTCTTCGTTGAAGAATTTTTTTGGATCGATCTCTTCGCTTCCAACGACCGGATATTCTCCTCGCTCAAGCATCTCACAGTAACTTTGAATGCTCCGAACATTCCACCAGCGTTTTCCTGTTGTCGGCGAATCTTTCCAGAATGAATGTGCCGAAGGACCAAGACCAATATAATTCGAGTGGTTCCAATAATTGAAATTATGACGTGAATAGAATCCGGGCTTTGCAAAATTAGAAACTTCATATTGTTCGTAACCATTCAAACGAAGCGTATCGATTGTGATCTCGTACAGTTCGGCATCTTCTTCATCCGGCAGCGGTGCAACTAATTTATTCTTCACCATCGTTGCGAGCGGTGTCTGGTCTTCAACGATCAACGCGTACGCAGAAATATGTTTTGGCTGCAACGCTATTGCACGCCGAAGATTCTCTTTCCATCGCAACGGAGTTTGATTTGGTAATGCAAAGATCAGATCACAGCTCACATTATCGAAGCCTGCATGATACGCACTTTCAACTGCACGCTCTGCTTCTTCTGCAGAATGAATGCGTGTTAAAAACTTTAGATCATCCTCATGAAAGGATTGAATACCAAAACTGATACGATTAAATCCTACGGAACGAAATTCATTTAATTTGTTTAACTCAACAGTTCCGGGGTTTGATTCGCAGGTGATCTCCGCATCAGCTTGCACGCGGAAATATTTATGAATAAGAGAGAATATTTTTTCGAACTGCTGAGCAGAAAGAAGTGACGGAGTTCCGCCGCCGAAAAAGATCGTTTCAATGGTTTCTTGTGAAGAGAACATTTCTGCCCGGCGGACAATTTCGAGTTCAAGTGCAGAAAGAAAATGATCCATTGAACTCATATTCTCAATAGAATAAAAGTCACAATAGATACATTTGTGTTCACAATACGGGATATGGAGATACAGGCTTGCCATTTTATCTGATTAGTGTTCCTATTCTATTCCATTGGATTCCATCATTCGTCTTTGACCAATAGATCATCATGGCTTTCCCGACAATATTCTCTTCGGGAATAAATCCCCACACTCGGCTGTCTGAACTGTTGTTGATGTTGTCCCCAAGCGCAAAATAATAATTTTTCGTAACAACGTACGAACAAGTCTCTTGTCCATCCACCACAATTTTTGTTCCGCGTTGTTCAACGGAACTACCTTCGCGTTGAATAAAAACTTTCCATCGAGGAAATGTTATTGGATCAAGATCGATCCGCATGCCTTTTATGGGAATTATTGTCATTGGAAAATCTGTTGCGGCTTTTTGCAGACCTCGTGCGATTAATCCATTAACGCGGACTGTTCCATTTACAATATCAATCGTATCGCCCGGCAGACCAAGACATCGTTTTACAAGAAAAAGATTCCGCACCTGCAGTACTTCATTCGGCTCACCGGGAAATTCAAATACGATCACGTCGCCGCGGTGGATCTCTGCAAGTTTTGGAAATTGGAAATGTGGAAGTGATATATAAAGGAATTTTTTTGGTGTCCGCGCACCGTAGATGAACTTGTTGACCAAAAGAAAATCTCCGGCAACAAGTGTTTCACTCATCGAAGCAGTGGGAATTTTATACGCATCGATAATACACGATTTTAAGCACGTGGCGAAGAGTAATGTAGAAAAAACAATGATCGCTCCGTCTCGGATCTTTCGCCACATTGTTTTTCCTTTTCAACTGATGAGCGTACCGATACGGTTGAAACGGATCGTTTCAGGATTGAAAACCGTTACAACAATCTTGGTTAAAATATCAAGAACAATGTTGTGGCCGGAGAATGTTGTATAGATCCATTCCATCCTCATCGATTCACCGCGCATTGCAAGTTCAGCGCGATATTCATCCGTCAACTCCACCGAAAAATAAACGAACATCGGTGTGCCTACAATATTTTCCCGCGGGATGAATCCCCAAAAACGACTGTCTAATGAATTATCGCGATGATCTCCCATGCCAAAAACATAATCTTTTTCAACAACATAGGTGCTCGTCACTTTACCATCGATCATTACTTTGCCGTCTGAACGTAATACAGGATTATGTCCGTCCCGTTTAATAAAAATTTCCCACATTGCAAAGTTTGACGAAGTGATATTCATTGTCATTCCTTTTTTGGGAATAACGAGCGGACCATAATTATCTTCGTTGAACATCGCTGTCGCAGGAAATGAACGTTCATCCTGATATGATGGTGGAATGATACGCATGTGATCGTAGTACATATTTTTTGGAATTGGTGCCGCTTGTCCATTGATATACACGACGCGGTTCTTTATTTCAAGCGTGTCGCCTCCGAGAGCCATACAACGTTTTAGATAGAAAGTGAATGCGTCAGGTTTTACTTCATCTCTCATTCCGGGAAATTCAAATACGATCACATCGCCGCGTTTGACATCTTTGAAACCGGGGAGCGTTGTCCACGGGAGACGAATATCAGTGAACATAATGTTACGCGGTGTGGATGGACCATAGATGAATTTATTCACCATCAGAAAATCACCCGTCAGGACTTCTTTTTCCATTGAACCGGTCGGTACAAGGAATGATGCAATGACAAAATTATTGAGCAGTAAAAATCCGCCGAAGACGATCACGAATTCTTTTATCTGCGCGGTCATGTTCTCTTTCCACGTCAGTTTCTTTTCGGGCTCTTTTGCGTTGGTTTCTTTTTCTTCTTTTGCCATTGTGAATCCTAATTTGTGTTTAGCATTAATTATCTCTGTGTTCTCTGGGGCTAAAAGCCCTTAATCATCACCCATTTTCAACACTGCAAGGAATGCTTCCTGCGGAAGTTCTACTCGTCCTACCTGTTTCATCCGCTTCTTTCCTTCTTTTTGTTTTTCAAGAAGTTTGCGTTTACGGGAAATATCACCCCCATAACATTTTGCAATAACATTCTTTCGCATTGCAGAGATCGACGTTCGTGCAATGATCTTGCTTCCAATCGCCGCCTGAATCGCAACTTCAAACATTTGACGATGGATAAGCTCTTTTAGTTTCACACACAGTTTTTTCCCTGTCTCAAACGCTTTATCATGATGAACGATGGTTGAAAGCGCATCAACCTGTTCCGTATTCAGCAAAATATCCAGTTTTACAAGATTAGATTCACGATAATCCAGATATTCATAATCAAGTGAAGCATAACCACGCGTTAATGATTTCAGCTTATCATAAAAATCAAAAATGATCTCGGATAACGGAAATTCATACGTAAGATCGGCACGAGTCGGATCGAGATACGAGGTGTCTTTCCAAATACCGCGGCGATCGGTCGCCAGTTTCATGATGTTGCCGATATATTCCGTCGGCGTAATGATCTGCGCTTTGATGAATGGTTCTTCTACTCGTTCTATCTTTGTAGGATCCGGCATATCAGCAGGATTATCAACGGTGATCATTTCACCGCTTGTGAGGAGCACACGAAACTCCACGTTCGGAACTGTCGTGATGAGTGATTGATTGAACTCTCGTTCCAATCGCTCCTGAATGATTTCCATGTGAAGCAATCCGAGAAAACCGCATCGGAAACCGAAACCAAGAGCACCGGATGATTCCGGAACATAGATGAGCGATGAATCATTGAGCGCAAGTTTTTCGAGCGAGTCGCGAAGCTCTGCAAACTCATCACTGTTCGTTGGATACAATCCGCTGAACACCATTGGCTTCACTACTTTGTATCCTGCAAGCGCTTCGGTTGCTCCATGATATTGTGTGGTGATCGTATCGCCGACCTTTGTATCGCGCACATTTTTCAAACCGGCAATAACATAACCGACGTTTCCTGCCGTCAGTTCTTTGGTACGGCTTTTATTCATATAGAGCACGCCGCATTCTTCAACTTCCGCTATGTTGCCGTTGTTGATGAATTTGATCTTTTCTTTTTCTTTCAACACACCGTCAACAACGCGCACATACGCCACAGCACCGCGATACGCATCGAACTTTGAATCGAAGATCAATGCACGTAGCGGTTTTTCCGGATCACCTTTCGGTGCGGGAATTCTTTTTACCACTGCCTCAAGAATATCTTCAATACCGATCCCTGCTTTCGCACTTACCCGGATGATCTCTTCATCTTTACATCCCATCAGACCGATCACTTCATCTCTCACGGTATCCATCATTGTTGCCGCTGAAGGAAGATCGATCTTGTTCATCACGGGAATAATTTCCAAACCGGAGTCGATCGCTAAATATAAATTGCTGATCGTCTGTGCTTCAACACCTTGCGATGCATCAACGACAAGAATTGCACCTTCGCATGCAGCAAGTGAGCGGGAAACTTCATAGGTAAAGTCCACATGACCTGGTGTGTCGATAAGATTGAGCGTGTACGTTTCGCCGTTCTTCGCCTTGTATTCCATCTGAATGGCGTGCAACTTGATCGTAATTCCCCGTTCCTGTTCCAGATCCATATCATCAAGAACCTGATTGGTCGTCAGATCGCGTTTGGTGATACGGCCGGTAAATTCGAGTAAACGGTCTGCAAGCGTGGATTTGCCGTGATCGATATGAGCAATAATGCAGAAATTTCTGATTTGATTCATTTTCCAGTAAGCGTATAAAGTCGTTGAGTAGTTATGTATTTGAGTAGTTGAGCCTGTTTTTTAAATATCTCAACTACTCATAGACTCATATACATAACTGCTCCATTAAAAAAAATCCCGCCGAAAGTGCTGATTGGCGGGTTTTCTATAGTCAAAATACGAATTCTAGCAAGGAAGTGCAAGGAAAGGATTTTCAAGACAAATCACTATCATTAGTAATAAACTATTCAAAGAACTTTTGTTTTGTACCCGAAAGATTTTCCTTATTTTAGAGCAACCCATTCCATTTTTTTGTAGTCTAAATCAATGCAAATACTATCCATTCTTTTATACTAATGATGAATCCATGAAAACTTCCTCTCCTCTTTTTGTTCTTTTGGTATTTCTGATATTTCAACCCTCATTTTCAAAAGAACAGACCCGGCTCTCCACTGGTGCTCCATCGTCAGCATACTGGCAGCAACGGACAGATTACACGATCAACGCTGATCTAGACGTTAAGAAAAAAATACTGTCCGGAAAAGGTACGGTTATCTATTATAACAATTCACCCGACACGTTGAGATCCATCGTTTGGCATCTCTATCAGAATATTTTCCGGAAAGATTCTTCACCGAGAAAGAATGACGAGCAATCGAGCCGCGCATTTGGTGTTACCAATGGAATGACCGTCGAAAAAATATCCGTCAATAACAGTATCATAACTCCTTCGATCGATGAAACGATCATGGAAACAGTTCTTCCACAGCCGTTGATGCCGAAATCTTCGATTGAAATTTCACTGGATTGGAACTACGATATTCCA
>JANXZD010000283.1 GCA_025355705.1 Bacteroidota bacterium
TGTGTGACAATAAACTACGGAAAAAATGATGTGATTCCAAGAACTGGGCGTGACAGATAGTCTGAAGTTGGCTTGGAGATGTTCTATTTTAGCAACGTCATTGATTTTATCTGAACGGATGAGCCTTGCTGTAGCCGACAATAATATGTTCCGCTTGGTAATGATGTTCCATTGAAAACAATTTCATGGTCGCCGGAGGAATATGTTCCTTCAACAAGTGTTTGAATCTCTCGCCCGAGTGAGTCATATACTTTTAAAAGAATATATTCACCGTTCGAAGTAAATCGAATCCGTGTTGATGGATTAAATGGATTTGGATAATTCTGGTATAACACAATTTCTGTCGGGGTGATTTCATTATTTCGGACTGACGTTGGTGCTGAGATAATTGGCAACGACTGAAAGTTTTTCAACAACACTGTTTCCAGTTCTGTTTGTGGAACACCAAACCAATCTTTGAGAATCGAAGCATAGACAGAACGAAAATCATACTGCATCGGCAGATTATCTTTTGCTGTCGCTGTGCTGGGAATGATCGGATTCGATCCGATGATTCCCGGATTAACTTTCTTCCCAAAGACTATCAGCGGCGCTGCGGCACCATGATCTGTTCCTCCGCTGGCATTGGAAATAATGCGTCTTCCAAACTCTGAAAATGTCATCCCGATAACACGATCTTCAACACCGAGTAATTTTAGATCATCTTGAAACGCAGAAATTCCTTTTGACAGACGGTTCATTAACGTTGCGTGAGTTCCGGTTTCAGGTGTTCCAAGCACAACTTGATTTGAATGTGTATCGAACCCTCCTAAACTGACAACATAGATTCTTGTTTTCAATCCGCCGGCAATGAGACGTGCAACAACTTTTAATTGATCTCCAAGAGAATTATCCGGTGATGCGGGATATATCGAAGATAAATTATTTGCTTTTGCTGCAGCGCTCTTTATAACCGTAGCATATTGCTGGGATTGTTGCGCTACTTGTCGGATGAATGTCAATTCATGTCCTGCGGGAGTATTTGGTGCCGGATCAACTGTTCCCGTTACAAGTTGATAAAATTTTGTGGGATCGGTGATCGTCATTCCCATCGAAACTGTCGGCCCCTGTAATCCGGGAGAAATTGTTGACCCGATCTGAATTGCAAGAGGATCGGGCATGACGGTATTTGGATAATTATTTGGGAAGGAAGGATATTCTTCATTCAAATATCGCCCAAGCCATCCATTCGTTACATATTGATCTGAATCCGAAGCGGTAAGCCAAATATCTGTAGCGCGAAAGTGTGAAAAATTCGGATTCGGATAACCGACACTTTGGATAACAGAAAGTTTTCCGTTGGAATAGAGATCCATCATTCCGCTTAATGAGGGATGAAGACCGGTTGATGCATTCATCTTCAAAACTTTTGTTTCCGGAATTAAAATATTTGCACGTGCTTTTGCAAGATTTGTGTATTCACTCAGCGGAATGACAGTGTTCAAACCGTCGTTTCCCCCATTCAATTGAATTAACACAAATACACGATCTGTTTCTGTTGCGGCACTCACAAGAGTCTCTAAGAACGAAGATCGCCCGTACGCTTTTACAGAAAATCCTCCAATGAACATTGGAAGCAATGAAACCGGAACTGCTTTTGAAATAAAATTGCGGCGATTCATGGTCTTCCTTTTATGAAAGTTGATATTCAGCAGCGTTCATCAATACTTTGAGCAGCGATTGTAATCGTGTAACAACAATTGATTTCGCATTTACATCACTGGCATTTGATTTATATGCATTCCATGCATCAGTCCAATACTGATCTGACGCTTGTCCGGAAAGCAAAGAACTTGTTTTGATTGACGCTTTGAGTGAGTCAGAAATTATTATTGGGTAAAGATGCTGCACGATATCATTTACCAGAATTGTTGGATCGGATGGATTAGGAAATTGATCAGCATATGCAATCACATCAATAACTAATCGCGTGTTTGATTTTGTATAACCGCTGGTCGTTACCATTGTGTCGGTAAACTGATCACGCTTTGGAAGCGTATCTGCGTTGATCCAAATCTCATAATATTGCGGCTCCTGATAGAATGGCGACCAGCCAGCAACATTCGGCGGATCGCCAATGTTCATTTGCATTGTTGCCGCCTGACTTCGCACATAGTCCCAAATTCCATATTTCTGAGTGTCCGTTAATACTGCAGGTGGATTAATTGTTGAGATTGCGTTGATATGATATTCTCTGCATAATCCAACAGTAAGATCGATCGGAGTTTTAATGAAACATCCCATATTTACCGGATCGAAAAAATGAGCACTTTTGAACAACACTGAAAGAGCCGGTTGTATCTCATAATTATTTTTCCGAATAATATCTGCCAACGGTGTGATAACATTTGTTTCAACTCCGGAATCGATGATGTAGTAGACAAAAAATCTGTATAATTTTCGTGCGAGAAATTTTGCGACTTCGTTTTGTGCGAAGATCATGTTCATAAAGTCATCAAGCTCAAGCGCTCCGGCTGTTGCACCTGTTCTTCCGGTAATGATTGTTGAATTATAGAATGCAGAAAATGTTTTATTTGTCGTGTCATGCTTTGTTATGTCAAAATATGAGACGTTATTTGTACCATCAATTCTCCAACCAGTAAACGTGCGTGCGGCGCTCTTTACATCATCTTCTGTGTAATGTGAGTCAGGACCTTTGCCGATCGTAAATAATTCCTGAAGCTCGCGTCCGTAATTTTCATCGGGGGCCGTTTTTGTATTTGCGTATCCATTAAGATATTGCAGCATTGCAGGATCTGTTGTTATTTGTTTTGTTAGTTCTTTAAAATTTCCAAGAGCAAATTGGCGAAGAAGGGCATGATGTTTATACACATACCGTGCATCGCCGACACTTGCCGTTTCAGTTGAAAAATGATTGTGCCAGAACAATGTCATTTTTTCTCTGATGGAAAGAGGTTGAGAGATCATTTCGTTGATCCACCATGCCTTCCATGATGCAACTCGAAATCCATTCACAGTATTATCGTACGCTGCATTCACCCACGTTACGCCCGGAAGCACACCGGTTGGATCTGCAACGGTGGAATAATTATTCACCGGCGGCGAAGGGAGCGGAGGTGCAGTCAATAACAACGCTACTGTATCAGAAAGAGTTTTTGTTTTATCGTATCAAGATCTGACCGACTTACCCCGAATGTTATCCGACGTAAAAGAT
>JANXZD010000287.1 GCA_025355705.1 Bacteroidota bacterium
CTCTTCGGTGGGAGATGATTGAGAAGAACCCGTTTGAAAAGATGCAGCAGATTCAAATTCCGAAAAGAACACCGGCTTTTTTAACGGCAGATGATGTTGTTAAATTATTAAACGTGATACAAAAGCCATGGCTAAAGGATGTGATTATTTTTGCGGTAAACACCGGCATGCGGCGAGGCGAACTTCTTTCATTACGTTGGCAGGATATTAATAAAGAATTGAAGATCGCTCATATATCTAATACGGATGATTTTACAACTAAAACAGGTGAGGAAAGAATCGTCGCTCTGAATGATGCTGCTCTGGAAGTTGTAAATAAATGTAATCGTTCTCCATTACATGAATATTTATTTTCAATTGAAGGCGGACACCGGTTGTTACCTCAATTCTTGACTCATCAATTCAAGGAAGCGGCAAGATCTGCTGGGCTCTCGGAGGCAATTCATTTACATAGCACTCGTCACAGTTTTGCATCATTTCTTGTGGGCAACGGCACTTCCCTCTTTACAGTTTCAAAATTACTGGGGCATTCAAGTACAAAAACATCGGAGATTTATTCTCATCTGTTACCACAGCATCTTCATTCCGAGGTGCAAAAAATAAATTTTGGCAAAAAGTAGTAGCAGGCATTCAATAATCATTGGTGATTCAGAAATCATATTCCTGATAGGGAGATCTTTGAGGTGAAAGTTAAAGAAATGTGACTCTCCGCCCGGAACGTCAGTAAAGGGCGGAATAAAAGTATATATAAGTATAATAAGGGTCCAAAGTAGTAATTATCGTACCGTATTCATTGATCCAAATAGACATAGGTGCTCGGTTTGGTACTACACTTTGCTCCCACCAGTACTATACTTTGCTCGGAGTGGTACTAGATAATCGAAGAACATCCACCGTTCTTCTTTTCGTTGCCGGTTGATCAACATCGTATGATTCGAGGTAACCGGTCTTTACGCCGAATTCATAGAGCTCGTTCAATCTCTGACGCAGCTCACTCCTTTTCCTGGCAGTAACCAAACTGTCCAGACGAAGCCATGCAGCAATCGTTTCAACTTCGACACGGATTTCATTTGTTTGCACCTGACCCTTTACATTACTTTTTTGTTTTTGAAGACCGTGATACATTAGATACTCAAGAAATCGTACTTTCACCGAATCTTTGTCGGGTACTAATTTAAATATATCGACTGGTTTCAGGATATAATAACTGTCTACATGATCCACAAGAACAGGGTTTGGGATGATTCGAACCCTTCTACCTTTATTTATCCACTCCAATTTCAGTAGAGGAGCAATCGCTTCAACTGTTTCCTTTTTCTTTCCCTTCGGTCCAATGCTTTTTTCATAAACCAATAGATATTCATTCTCTGCAAGATCTTTCAGAGCATTGATTGCAACACGACGCGCTTGCGGACTTAAGATGGATCTTCCTGCACTTCGTGTCCGCTTCACACCATAAAGATCTAAAAATTCAGATGTCTTCAGTTCAATGACAGGCAGGTCGCCTTTGAAACGATACGTTGATCCTCGGGTGAACTGTCTCGGTACACCGTTTCCTTTATAATCCGTTTCATCCAAAAGTTGTTGAACAATGGTCAACGCTCTGTCCTGAGAATAACTGAGACGATAACCAATTTCAGTTATTCTTTTTCTAATCGCAGCATTGACCAGGCTCGAATCCTTTACTTGTTCTTTAATACTGGGACGCTTTGGGTCCGGAACACGCCCAAACTTAAGCGCCTCGGAATGAACAGTAACCCGCATGTTTTCAGAAGTCATGATTCCCCTCCTTAAAGCCGAACATTCTCTGATCTGATGAATATGGACCCACTCTTGCTAAAAGGCTATTCATATGATCTTTCAACTGCGAGATATCACCTCTAATATCTTTTTTAGCTTCACCTTTGACTGATTTGATTTTCTTGTTGAGAGCACGCAGTCGTTCAACTGCAGAAGTATATTCTCTCTGAGCTTTCATTTGCTCGTCTTCAATCATCCCTTCCCTTCGTTTGAATCCAGGTAAATCAAGAAGTGGAACAATCCCAGTTGGTGCTGTTATTATCTTTTTCCTGCTATCCAATATGAATTGAACATATCCCATTTAATATTCTCCTTATGGTTGTGTTTTTGTACCAGCAACAAATGTCATGACCGATTTAGCCCGAATGAATTTGAACTCCATCTTACCTCGGAATGACTCCAGCTTGTTCTTGCCGAAGTCTGCTACGATGATCGGTTCATCTTGTTGGATATATTGATCCTGATCTTTCGGTGACAGAAGAATAATCAGATCCGCGTTGTAGCTGTATTTACCCGATTCCATAATATCATGGATTGTCCGTTCTTTTTGTTTGTTTGCGCTTTCATCCCGACCCTGTTTTCTGAACTCAGCAGTTGCCAGAACAGGTAGATTGAACGAACGGACAAGTTGCTTTACCTGATTTGCCCGATCGATGTTTTCTTCTCTGATTGAACCACCTTCTGACTCTACCGGTACGTTATAAAGACCGTCAATGAATACAACCAGCTTTTCCCTGTTAGGATGTTGCCTGATTTCATCATGGATACGGCTCATTGTCAGGAACTCTGTCGACTCTCTCACATCCAACTTATGAGTATCCGCCCAGGCTTTCAGTTGCTCATATGCGTTCTCAAGCACCTTTTCTTTTTGAGCATCCGTTATTTTGAAACGAACCTCATTGATCTTCATATCAGATAGATGAGAAAGGAACCGATTGATGATCATCTCACGGCTGTCATCCATAGAATAGAACAAGACGGATGCATTATCGTTGGATCTAAGAACATCGATCGCCATGCTCACGAGGAACGCTGTCTTCCCGATATTCGGGTCGGCAGCAATAACATAAAGCCCGGTCTGCAACCCAAGGATCTCTTTGTCGATTTCGGTAAAATCTTTTAATTGATATCCAATTCTTTGTCCTGCTATTCGTTGAGCATCTTTTCCTTTTTTCTGAGTTAAGAACTCGTTCAAACCAGTGCGTACCGGTTCCTTCGCTTTCCAGTATTGCGATTGGAGCTCAGTTAAATCATTCTGTACTTGTCTTACTGCTTTCTCGGCTTCTCCGTTGGAGATCAGAATATCTGCCTGGCGAGATACTTCTTTGATCCCTTTCTTCAACCGTTCATTTGCTTTGTACGCTTGAAGTTTTGAATACTCTTCCAACAACATTTCATCGGATAATCCGAAAGTAGTTGAAATGACTTTTAAGACTTCATCGGCCTCTCGTGGGTTGCCAAGTGAATCGGCGTAGTCCAATCCTTCCTGGATTGCACGTTCCTTACCGATATCTGTTTTAAGATCATACTTTGCAAGTATTCTTTTGATCATCCAATTCGATGCAGAAGATGCATTCTGGGCCAATAATTTAAATGCATCGATTCCATGTGCTTTAACATATTCATCAGGATCTTTCGGTCCACCCATGGCAGGAGGATCAATGACAAAAACATTAATATCTGAATCGGCAAAAAGACGGCATATCTCTTCTGAGTTACGAATTCCGGTATCGCTGTCTTTGTCGTTGTCGAGTGCTAGAATTATCCGTTTCACACCTTTCGCCTGTAATCCTTCAATATATTTTTCCGAGAACGCTGCTTGCCCAACCGCTACAATATTTGTGAGTCCAATTGCTGGTAAATATGTCGCATCCGGATATCCTTCAACTACTATCAGATCCGTCTGTTTTCTGATTTTATTCAAACCAAAAAGATCACTCTTTTTCAATCCGTATGTCGAATCCCATCGAACATCTGGCGTTGCACCGATTTGGAATCCTTTAGGAGTATGAGCACGTTTCAAGAATCCCGTGATGACACCATTACGATCTCTGAATGGAATTGCAAGACGGAACACATCACCTCCGGCACCATTGAGATCGAGTTGTTGTATCTCATTCTTCATCGCAGGGAATTTAGCATTAAGAAATTGACGGATATTCGCCTCTGTATCCCAAAAGATGAATTCAGTCATCGGAAGAAGTGAACCATCATATCCACGATCATTAACAAGATAATCCCTCACCGGCTGAGCAGCCGGTGAGGATAATTGTTTCTTCCCTTCTTCGTAGATAGCGCGATACAGATTGCCTCTTTCGAAGAATGCTTTTTCTTCAGGAGATAATTGATTGAAGAACTCTTCTACTTCCACGCTAAGATCCTGTGCGAATGTATCAACAAGCCATTTGATTGCTTCCATAAAACTGACTTGGTTGACTAATTCTACGAGGCTAATGATATCCCCCGCTTCGTTACATGAAAAACAGTGAAAGAATTCATCATCCATATCAATACTGAAGCAACGATGACTTGTAGACGGGTGACCCGTGGGACAATCGCCTTGTATCGATGTGCCCGTTTTTTGCATATTGAACTTTTTAGCAATGCCCAGTGCATCTGCTACCTGAACGATGTTGATCCGTTCTTTTACTTTGGCAACCAGCGGACCCCAATTCGGTACCGCTGACTTATCCCCTTTCAGATTATACGTCTTCATTATTTTTTTCCACCTTCCTGATCTTCTGGTTTGGTCTGTTTTTCTGGGATTTTCTTCTCTTCTGATTTGGGCTGTTGTTCTGGGAGTTCCTGTTTTACCGGTTTGAGTTGATCTTGGAGAATATCTAATACTCTTGTATAGAGCTTTGGTTTATCCTCAAGTTCTTCTTTCAATTCAGGACTAACCTTCACCAAAATATCCCAGAGGATAGATCTAAACTCCTTTCTCTTTCCCTCTGCGCTGCGCTGCAGATTTCCAAAAGCTTCATTCTCTTTCACGACAGCAAGAACCTTTTCTGCTGTTTTTGGACCCATACGACGAGCATATTCCGTCGCACGACCATTCTGCAGTGATTGTCGGAGACCAGCAGTATTCATTCCCAATAATGAATCGCGTTCCTGCTTATATTCATCACGGTCATGTTTTGCCTGCATCAGGAGAGCCTCTTCCATAAGTTTCTTTGCCCGATATTCTTCTACGTCCAGTTCAGACAACTGAATCACTATACGATCTCCATTTCGTTTGATCTTTACGATCTCACGGCGATTGACTATCTCTCTGTAATAATCGCGGCGATCTTCATGTGTTTCAATTCGTGATTCTGCACCTTTCAGTCTGCGACGTGCTCGGTCACGACGTTGTGCAGCCGAAAGAGGAATTTTTGACATTGCAGAGATTTTCCGAATAGCAGCATAGTCAGTGCCGTTTGTTGTATCTGCACCGTTAACCGGTGCATTGTTTTTGTTGTCCGTTTCTTTTTCCATTGCTACCTCCATATATGTTAATATTTACTATGGCATAGATTTTCTATACCATTTGAAGCGATTTTTCATTTCTACCATTAATTGTTCATTCCGGGATAACGGCAATTGCCATTTTCCATTTTCATTCCTTTGATTTCATTTAGCATTTCTATGTGTTGCATTTCCTCAGGGTTATTTGCAATCACCTTCTCCAATATTTCAATGGCAGTATCATATTGGCCCTGCCGGTAATACAGTCCTGCTTCATAAACTTGATATTGTATTTCAAGCGGTTTGAGAACGAGAAGCTGCTTTGCACATACCATTGCTGATGCAATTAATCCTACTTCAGCATACGCCTGCAGTAATCCAAAAAGGGTTACTTCATCGTTAGGTAAAACAACATTGCAATATTGAAGAATTGGTATTGCGTTCCCGTAATCCTTCTTTTCCAGAAAGATATATGCCTTCAATGCATATGCTTCTCCATATTCAAAGTTTATTGATATTGCGCGGTTTACCAGATCTAAAACGAGATCATACTTTTCTAAGCAATAATGACAACATGCGATTTCGAAATACACTTTCGGATCTTCGGGATGATACTTTCTGTACTGCTCTAAGACAGAAAGAGCTTTTTCATATTCATCACTATTTTGCAGTGCACAGCCCTCTTTGAACAGCTTCTCTGAATGGACCATCG
>JANXZD010000290.1 GCA_025355705.1 Bacteroidota bacterium
TTCTTTTAATTTTCCGTTTTTTTTAAGAGTTATTATTTCCCCCGAAACTGATTCAAGATTTCCTTCGTGAGTCAACAATACTCCATTCTCTTTGTATTTAACTTTACAGTTACGACCAATATTTTTATGATATTGGCGCAATAATTTCAATGATCGATCTAAACCCGGAGAAGAAACATCAAGACGATATCTACCAATAATCAAATCTAATTCATCTAATTTTTCTGAAAGTTTTCTGCTAATGGCCGAACATTCCTCAAGGGTGATTCCAGTATCGGAATCGACATATACTTCTATCACTTTACTTGTTCGTTCACCACGAAGAATAATCTCAACAATATAAACTTTGAGATCTTCAGTGATTGGTTGAAGAATTGAATGTATTTTATCAGGAATTGAAGACATTATATAAATATCAAAAAAAAATCCCGCATTTCTGGCGGGACTTAACTGTATTAAGATACCATACTTTTCCTATAATCGCAAGAAATAAATATCAGAAGAATGCTTTTATTTCAATCCTACCCGTATGGATAACGGTTGAACGCGATGTTGTTCTTCCTGAATACAACAGGGAAAATTGGACATTACTTCCCAAACGGTATTCAGAAGATAAGCTCCATAAATAGTTTTTGCCAAAATCACGTCCGGATGTTAATTCGTAGGGAGCAATATAACCTGCTGGTTGACCACCAATAACGATTTCTTCCCTTGAAATCTCTGAACGCATTTGACCATTTCCGAGAAAACCATAAACTATCCGTACGGTCTGTCCATTAAAATCTGACATAATCGGTTGCCTAGTAAAATTATCTTCTGCCTGACTTGTTTCAAATGCAAGCCCTATCTCAATATTAGATTCTGGTCGATAGGATAAATCCGTAGAAAGTGCAATGCTTGAAATCTGTCTTGACTGATTAATTAACGATGATGAAACGGCGTTATCATCCTTTAAAATAATATCAGTCTGGTTTGATAAATCATTTGAAATTTGAAAGCGGCTTCGAAGTGATCGTTCCCGAGAGTAATTTTTTTCATTCCCTGATGCATATTGACTCAATCCATTCCGCTGATTGAATCGAAAACGAAAAGAGTATTCAGGATTATTCTCAAAAAAGAACAGATCTTGTTGGAGGAATTGAAAACCGAATAATGTTGTCGAGGGTTTAAGAAAATAACTAAGATCGAGCAAATATATTTTCCGAGTTTCTAACTCTTTGCTTCTTTCTTCTATTCGAAAATATGTCTCTGTTGAAAGGATCGTTATCAAACGCTCAACTCTAGAAACCGGAGCATTAATAAAACGATCAGGACTGATTCGCAGACGTGATGACGCTTTTAGATTGATGATCGGTATAAGATTATCACTATTTAATGTTAAGGCTATGTATTCACCGTCGTACCGATCCGGTTTGAACTCATTTTCGTCATTTAAGTCTGCAATGCCATTCCCATTATAATCAACCCAAACATATTGTCCTTCACCCTTACGGACTTTATAAAAAATACGCTCTAACTTAGCAGTACGTTGTGTCGCAGCGTCATAATAAACATCAAGATCTACTCCGTGTGAAAACGGACGATAATGGGATAACAATTTTATTAAGGTCGTTTGTTGATTAGTATTATTTACTTGAAAAATTCTTTCAAATCTCTTCTCTCGAAAAGTAACGATCGTTGATGCGGAAAAGTTTTGGAATTCACGCAGTGACAACGTATAGTTTTGTGTTATTGAACTCGATTGGGGTATCAACGAACCTGAACTGACCGCATCATCATTCCTCCATTCATATTCTGTTGTAGCATCCATTCCAAAGACATTTTCAACAACAATTTTAGGTGCATAAGACGAAAACGCATAACTTGATGATTGGATCGAATCATTCAATTCATGCGATACAGTCCGATGTTCATTTTCATAGTGTATCGAAGGAGTAATATTTGCAATTGTATATTTTGTTTCTCCTTTTTGACGAACCCAATCATTTGCAATCCTTGATGCATGTTCTCTTCCTGAAATATTTTCTACAAAATAAGTGAATGAAGGATATACTATGTTCTTCATTTCAATTTGTCCGTCGTATCGCCGAGACGAGAATTGATTACTTCGTTCAAGTGTTCCAAATCCTGTAGAAACTGTCATATCTTGGATTGGTGAATATGCAATCCTTCCTTCTCTGATCTCTTCGTCTGACTGTGATTCATTATTGGAGACCAAACTGTCGGTACTCCATTTTCTTCCAAATTCAATAGCATCGGTTCGATCAAACGAAAGAAATCTACTTTCTTTATACCGTTCCAAAAATATAAAATCGAGATTACCAATATTTTTATTCCCAATAAGGATTTCTTTTGGATTATACCGTACAGACAATTTTACTGCACTACCATTATTAAGATTGTCTCCAATTGACGAAAACCTATTTTGATCTAAACTGCTTGCTGCATATTCTCCCTCAATAGTAAGATTGTTTGTAGGTATAACAGTTGATTGAAAAGAAAAGAGTTGATGAAGCTGCGGTGTTGGAAGGAAAATAATTGGTGCATACTGACCCCGGTTGGGACCAACAAAACTATATCGACCAACAGATTCACGAATATAATCTCCATTTCCTTGTCCAACGGGAGAAAAGGCAACATTGTAGATTGAAAAAACAGACCCTTGTTCAAAACGGTAGAAACGAAACGCACCAAAGTTGATGAGAGTATCAACAGCAATATAGTTTCCTTTC
>JANXZD010000294.1 GCA_025355705.1 Bacteroidota bacterium
CATTCCGCCGTCTAAAATTTTTTTTGCGATATAGTAATCGTTTCCATCCATATCCAATGAAAAAACATCCGGATCCCGATGCAATGATTTTTTAAGAATCTCTAAGATATTATCAAGCGTAATGAATGTTGCGATAAATTGTAAGCCCCAATTCAACGGTTGTAAAACAGTACGGGCATTTTTAATTTTCGCTTCGTTCCCATCAATCATCAACCCGCTGAACTTTCTTCCAAGTGCCAGCCACGAACAATTGTTTTCTGTTCCATCGGATGCACCGATCTCGATAAAATATCGATTAGGATTATTGATTCGGCGTGTTAGGTAGTCGAATATTCCGTCTTCACCGTTTTGGGAGAAAGAAGAAAATTCCCACGACAAAGGATCTGTCGGTATTGTTTCTCTTCCATTAATCGTCACTGCCCCTCGGGAAAAAGCGATGACAATTTTTGTCATCATCCGCCGCTCTAAGAAAAAATTTCGAATTGAGCGTAACGTCAATAATTGCATCATCATCGAGAGTCGGTATCGAATACTTCTTGTGAGTCGAGATGGCATAAATTATATTCCTCTCAACGTTTCGTGCACTGCCAAAGATACTTTCTCCATCTGTTCTTCTGTCAATGCCATACCGCTGGGAACATACAATCCTCGCCTCGCAAGATTCTCCGTAATAGGGTAATGTTCGTTCAAGAACAATCCCAGCTTATGAAACGCAGGTTGTTCGTGCAACGGCCAAAAAAATGGTCGGGTTTGAACTCCGGCATCAGATAATTTTTTTGCCCATTCAACCGCGTTAAAAGGAACATTATCGTTCAATAACAATCCAAACACCCAATAGACATGGGTAGCCCACTCTTTTACTGCTTGAAGTTTAATTCCTGAAAGGTCGGAAAATAGTTCGGTATATTTTTTCCCTTGTGCTTTTTTCCGTTCCAATAAATAATCTACACGTTCCATTTGGGCAACTCCAACAGCCGCCTGAAGGTTTGTTATCCGAAAATTATAACCTAATTCCTCATGCAAAAAACGCTGTTGTGGTAAGAAACAAAGATTTCTGAATGATCGAGCCCGTGCTGCAATTTCATCGTTATCGGTCATAACCATTCCCCCTTCACCGGTCGTAACTATTTTATTTGCATAAAAACTGAATGTTGAAACGTCACTCATAGAGCCGCATTGCCTGCCTTTATAGGTCGCACCATGAGCTTCAGCACTGTCTTCAATAATATAGAGTTTATATTTTTCTGCCAATGCAATCAATGGATCCATATCACAAGAATGACCGAACATATGAACCGGCATGATTGCCTTTGTCTTTGTTGTTATCTTTTTTTCAACCTCGGCAGCATTCATCGTCCACGTTTCCGGATCAACATCGACAAGCACAGGTTTAGCTCCTCTTCTAATGATCCCCAATGCACAAGAGATGATAGTATGAGCAGGAAGAATGATTTCATCTCCTGGCTGTATATCTAAACTTGCAATTGCCAATTCTATCGCTACTGTTCCGTTACACACTGCAATTCCATGCTTTGTACCTACAAATTTTGCGAACATCTCTTCAAATTGTCTCACGAAAGGTCCATCTGAAGAGATCCAGCCGTCAGTAATACATTGCAGAAGATATTCTTTTTCTTTTCCGTTCAGTAAAGGATCATTTACAGGAATCACGCTGAGATATATCCTTTCTTAAAATAAAGTTTTGTCATTTTGAACACCGCCATACGGTCCCTGTTTCACTTCGAGCATCTCAGTATCCTCTAAAATATCAATTCCATGACCGCCCGCAGCCAATAAAATGGTATCACCTTGCATCAGTTCAACACTTCCAATCGGTTTTAAGGTACGATCATACAGATTGACACGAATACGCCCCTTGCGGACAACAAGAACTTCTTGTGTCAGGGTAACCTCGCGAGAAACTTTGTTATGATAGTGTGCTTTGATTGTTCCGCCGGATGGATACTTAATTATTCCAAGTTGTTGAGAATACGTTGATGGTGTATAAAATGTTGTTCCGGACGGTGCATGAGTATGTCTAATTACATGACACAGCGGTGTTCCTTCGTTATCAGATATGACTTCCAAGCCTTCCATCGGTTTCGAAATATTGATTACATTTTCCATACGATTCCTTTAAATATTACTTATGATTTAGTATTCGCAAACCCGAACAGGTTGTGATATAATCTCACTATTTTTTCTCGAAACAAATGAGCTTCATCAACATTGAGAACAAAAACAGTTAGATAAAAATATGCTGCCACTCCGACCAGCGAGGAAATGGCAACCTTCAAAAAAAGAGTTGTCTCATTCGGTAGTGCAATTAAAACAACACGGCACAAAACAAACTCTATCAATGCGGCAATGATAATTTTCCAAACATTAGATCCTATCACTGATAAACCTTTCTGCCCTCGATGAAAAAAAAGTATAACAATGCATAACACAATATTAACACCTGCTGATACGGAAAGAGCCGTCGCAAGTCCTTTATAAGAATATTCAGCGGACAACCAAAATCCTATAAGAAGATAAATAATAATCTCAGTGACTGCAATAAATGCAACAGTCTTGGTTTTTGACATTACGTACAATGCCTTGATCGTGATTCCTCCTAAACTTGAAAAGAGGAAGGAACCCATAAGTATCTGAAACGTGAGCGCAACTGCTTGTGTTGAAGAGTGGCTAAATGCTCCACGTTCAAAAACAATTTGAATGATCGGTTCTCCCAACGCAAGGACAAGGGCTATGATCGGAAAGCATGACAAGAATACTATTGTTATTCCACGGGTGATATATCGATAAAATTGCTGTTTATCATTTGCCGCCCACGCCTGCGCCATGTGTGGAAAAATTGTCGTTGCAATTCCGCCAGTAATGATCGTTCCGAGAGTAGTTGAAAGTTGATTTGCATAACCGAGGAAAGAAATGCTGCCGGATAACAAATTTGAAGCGATCATTCTCTCAAAAACCCCGGTCAGTCTGTACAGAATACCCGTGACAAATAATGGTGAAGAGGTTATTAGAACGTGACGAATACTATTATTTCGGATATCGAACATAAACGCAAATTTTTTAGAGCGCAATAATCCCACAAACAAAAATACCGCAGGCAAAATAGAGCCCAATAAACTTCCCACTGCCAATGTTTCAATTCCAAAATCATTCACGAAAAAGAACAATATGGCAATAACAACCATCGGTGAAAAAACAGGGGCTATTGTTGCTACGATGAATTTATGGTGAGCTTGGTATACTGATGCAAACAATCCAGTCAGTGATTGAAATATAACCGTAGGAAGAAGAATTTTTAAAAGGTGCGAGCTCAACTTCAATTGGATTTCATTGAAGCCATATGAAGTAACGGAGATAATATTATCGGAAAATAAAATACCAAGCAGGGCGATGATCGACATCAAAACTGCGGATAACAATATTATCGTGCTCGCGAATGTCACCGCTTCATTAAGATCTTTTTCCAGCAGGCTTACCAATTCCGGAAGAAAGACAACCACAAATGATCCGGTAAAAACAGCAGTGATATACGTTGGGATTACTACGGCTGAAAAATAAGCATCTCTGCTTGTATTTGTACCAAAATAATAGGCTATTAATAATTGCGAGAGGAATGAAACGGCAACATTTAATAATATGATCATCGTTACATGTATTGTTGATGCAAATAATCCTTTCTTAGTATTCAATGGTGTTCTCATTCAGAATGTGGGGTCAGCGCGATTTTCAATCAATACAACCTCCGGATAAAGATTTGATAAAATCTATTCCTGGAACATTCGATATCTGATATATATTTTGGGGGAGATGAAAAAATAAATCTATGATTCGAAAAAAGGTGTAAATATGTTTACGTGTTTGTAATTATTTCCTTATATCTTTTATATTTACTCATTAATGGATTTTTAAAAACACTATAACTCATACTTCCAAACGAACTGAGCAAAAAAACTAAAATAACAATGACAGCCCTTTTGGGAGATGATTTTTTAACCGGTGCCCTTGCTTTATCAAGAACATTAATAATTGGAATATTTTTTACTTCCTCAATTTTTGCAAGTTCGTATTGTTTTTTAAGTTCAATATAAAGAGTGTTATTGATGGTGACCTCGCGGATCAATCGATCTTGGTCTAATAAGAGGGAGGGTGAATTAACGATATTTCGATTTTTTTCTCTAAATTGTTTAAGAGCATTTTCTGCATTGGCAAGTTCGTTTTTTATCTGTCCCATTCTGTTCTCAATAAACTGTCGCTGCGCTGAAGCACTGGTATTTCTTTTCTTCCGAATAAATAAATCGAGTTCAACGACCATCTGATTAAGAATATCAGCAGTTAATTGCGCTTCTTGATCTTCAATCTGCAGAGATAAAAGTCCGGTCTTATTATCTAATGAAATATCCAATTTCGTAGATAACGATTTATATGCTTTATCATACTTTTGTTCATCGGTTTTTTCACTAACTTCCCAAAGCTGGATGAGATTTACGCTATCTTTTAATTCTACAGAATAATATTTCGCAAAGATCACATTTTTGAGTATCGATTCGCTTCGAAGAATTGCCGGATACAACTTCAACAATGATCCTTCAGATCCGCCGATATTAATACCTGCAAGACTTGCCAGATCTGCTATACCGGATAATTTTGCTTTTTCAGACTCGGGAAGTATTGTTGCTGTTGCCGTATAGCGTAGCGGTAATACAAGACTTATAATAACTGCCAATGCTGTACATACAACTACAGTCCACACAACAAGTTTTCTCTCTCGCCAAATTTTTTTGAGAACATCGTTTAAGTCAAACATGGGTTTTGTCGAAACTGAAGGAGAATGTATTGGTTCCATAGTTATTTTTTCAATTGAACTGCAAGAACCAATATCGTTAACGATGTGGCAATGATTGCGGTTGTTTCTT
>JANXZD010000297.1 GCA_025355705.1 Bacteroidota bacterium
TTCTTCAGTTTTGGAACGAACGATCTTACACAGACAACCATTGGTATCAGCCGCGACGATTCAGCACGATTCCTTTTGCCGTACGTTGAAAAAGATATCTATGCAAAAGATCCATTCGAAGCGATCGATCGTGAAGGTGTCGGCGAATTGATGAAGATCGCTGTTCAAAAAGGACGGTCAACAAAGCCACGACTCAAGATCGGTATCTGCGGCGAACACGGTGGAGAACCTTCCAGTGTTGAATTCTGCCATCAGATCGGTCTAGATTATGTCAGCTGTTCACCGTACCGCGTTCCGATTGCACGGCTTGCAGCAGCACGTGCAGCCTTGAAATATCCACGGAAAGAATTAAAATAAGATGAACTGGTAATTGACAAATATCGTGTTCTCATCCGAATGTTGTGATGGGAACACGATTTTTTTTAGGAGAAGATCATGAACTCAAACTCAAAACAACGAATGTTTCACTCCATTGAACACACTATCAACGATATTGCAAAGATGCAGGATATTGTGATAAAATTAACACGGGAAATCCATGAACTTCATGTGGCAAAAGAACACGAAACAAAGATCGCTGTAATGAAAGAACAAGTCGGAATATTGGCATCACAAATGAAAACCATGCAGGAATTTCTTTATTCGTGCGAACATCCAACCCATCATCAGGAACAACGATTGACGGAAGTTGATGTTGCTTCATAATAATATTACCACGAAATGAAAAAAATAATTATATTTTTCATTGTAATCGCTAGTATTGTTGTTGCCCATCCCACATACACGGCATATTCAGGTGCACCAGGGAGTAAAGGAACGTGTGCCTCGTCGTGTCATGGAAGTCCGGCCGGAGGAACAATGATAATGACCGGAATTCCTGTAACGTATGTTCCATTGACAACTTATACGATTACCGTAAAACACAGCACTGGTTATACCATATCAAACTTCAATGCTTCATCGCGAAAAGGAGCAACCTCAGTTGTTGCAGGGACATTTATTGCATCAACAAATTCCGAATTATATTCTGTAGCAAATTATGAAAATGGAGTACGCGCAAGTGTTAATAACGTTGATTCAGCGGTGTTCAAATGGATCGCGCCTATAGCAGGAACCGGAGAGGTCAAAATATATTTGGGCATTTTGCAAGGTAGTAAAAGCGGAGCAACGGCAAAGCTTGTTGTGAGTACAACAGAAAGTGTTGCTGGTGTTGTCGAAACAAAGAACGGTGTTGAATTATTTGAGCTACAACAAAATTATCCCAATCCTTTTAACCCTGCCACAATGATCGGCTACCAGTTATCAGTGACCGGTCACGTTTCACTGAAAGTGTTTGATGTCCTGGGAAACGAAGTCGCAACATTGGTGAATGAAAAGAAAGATGCAGGAAATTATTCTGTGAAGTTCGATGGGTCAAAATTATCGTCGGGAATATATTTTGCAAAACTAACATCAGAGGGAAAATTTCAGATACGAAAATTAATGTTAATGAAATAGCCCTCTCTTTCATTGAATATCCATCCATAGTTACACCGTGGAGATACAGTGCAGTTAACAACGACGGAATATTAAGAATATCAAAACTCGCTCAGCAGCGGGTTTGTTATTTCAGACCAATTTGTCGATGAACAACATTTCCCTTTTGAATTATCATTTAGAGAGATTCATGAAAAATATTTTTTTACTTCTCTTCCTAACAATTTCACTTTTCGCTCAACCGACACCTGCTATCGTGTCCGACATTGAATACCAGAAACTTCCATTCGGGATCAGAACAGAAAATTCCGGCATCTATGCAATCTCAACATTCACCGTTTCGAACAACAAGATTAGTATTGTGACTTCGGATCGGGAAGAGATTTTTGACATCGAAAATGACGGGTTGCTGAAAATGCACCCAACTTCCGCCAGTAAGAAACGTAAGGAATTCTTAACAGAATCTTTTCAATACAATTCTCGTCCGCTTATTGACAACCACGACGGCAGGTACTCGGATGCTTCCGGAAAACAGTTGTTGCTGCGAACGATCGGAAGGAATAGCTTGATGATTTCTTCTAATTTGTCAGGATTACAAAAGGATATCACGGTACCATTTTCTGGAGATCTTGCTTACGCAGAACTGATTGGCATTGACGCATCCGGCAATCACTTTCTGTTGATCGAAAAATATATCTCTGAAATACCACTTAAAATTCAGCGCGAAGTTCTGACTCTTGATGCTTCAGGCAATCAGCTTTCGGTACTAGAAATTCCCGATATCAAATATCTTTCGACAGAAAAGGATTTCCGCATCGATGCCGAAGGAAATCTTTTTCACATGATGACTACTTCCGACCGGATGATCATTTTTCGTTGGTCTGGTCTTACTGCCCTTCATAATGAACCGATCAGGTACCCTTCGGAGTATTCGTATTCACTTCACTATAATAGCTTCGTTACGACAGATGAATCGCCCGGAGAATTGGTACAGCGTCCTGCCGCTCTTGCAAGCCGGACGCTTGCATTGCGCATTGGTGAATCATACGCAATGCACCAATACGTCTGTGCAACGACAAACCTTTCTTCATCTGATGTAACGGCACCGGATGGTGATGTTGTAAGGACTCCGCCCTGGCTTCTTCCCGGAATGAATGCGCGCGTGCCATATATGTGGGGTGGCTTCTCATCACTCTCACAATTCGATGCCGGATTGAAATCAGGAAAATTTGCAGGTGATATTAATACAGATGGTGTTTCGTCATATTCAGTTGGAGTAGATTGTTCGGGATTTGTTAGTCGCTGCTGGCAGTTGACGTATCATTCATCCACTAGTATGATGCCGTCAATTACAACACAGTACGCAAGTTGGGACAGTTTGAAACCAGGCGATGCAATCCACAAGAACGGTCACGTTCGCTTGTTCATCGAACGGTCTGCGAATGGAGGATTTCGTGTTGTCGAATCAGCCGGACGCAATTGGGATGTGAGTTACTGGACATTTGCTCCTTCCGATCTACAGGGAGTGTATACGCCGCGATTCTATAATTCGATGGAAGCAAATTTTTCGTTTCAGCGTCCAGTGTTAACAAGTGCAATTACGTACGGTGGAAATAGTGCTGCACTTACTTGGAATTGCGATACCACCGGATTGCTTGGCTACCGCATTTATTCATCGGTCGATGGCGCTCAATGGAATCTTATTAAGAACGAATTGATAGTAGGGAAGGTATCAAGCATTGTTATTCCCATGTCCAATGATGCAGAATTCTACCGAATGACAAGTGTAAAAAATGATGTTGGAAAAACGGAAAGCGATTGGTCGAATGCAATGGGTGCATCCCGCACTCGCGGTGTCGCACACTACCTGATTGTTGACGGACTTGAACGGCTCACCGCCAGCTGGCAAAGCGCAGGTCATTCCTTTGCCTTACGGTATGGCACCGCCGTGAAGGATGCGGGAGTATCATTTTCAACAATAAAAAACTTTCTCTCGACAATTGATTCCACAACGTTCCTTAATTATGACGGCGTGATCTGGTTTTTGGGTGACGAAGGAACGGCACAGGAAACATTCTCCGCGCAAGAACAAACATTGCTCCGGTCGTATCTACACCATGGGAAAAAATTATTCGTGACCGGAAGTGAGGTGGGCTATGATCTTTCTCAAAATGGAACAGCAGCGGACAAAGAATTTTATTCAGAATATCTTAAGGCAGTGTACAAAACAGACAATGCGTTGTCATCTAAAGTGAAAAGTTCAATCGGCGGATTTTATTCCGGCACTGCGTTCACTATTGGGCAGGTGTATGTTGAGG
>JANXZD010000251.1 GCA_025355705.1 Bacteroidota bacterium
GAAGCGATCCTCTTTTGCTTTTGACAATGTTCGCTCATGCGGAAGAACGATCTTTTTTTCAAATTCTTCGAGTCTGCATAATGCAATGAAACCTTTGCGTTGAATTTGTTTACCATCCAATGAAGTAAAGGTTTGCACTAACGGATAGATGGACGGAGTAAGATCGCGAAGCAAAACATCTTCATTCTGCCATTCAGCATATGTTTTGGCAGCAGAAGCGTAACGATCTTCTTCTCTGCCAAGGATCAATCGAATAACATTGAACGGATCCTTTGCGTAATATCCGTTTTGCTGCTCAGGCGCAATAACATCGTACGGCGGTGCAACAACGTCAGCCATTGCAACCTTCATTTGATTATATCTGATTCCTCGAAATGCTTTTATTGTTGCCATAATAAATTCCTTACTAAAATTATTTTATTCTTCTTTTTTATATCCAAAACGGTCCAACCAATTTTGATTTCCGCGCCAATCCTCCCGAACCTTTACGTGTAAATCCAAAAATACGGCGTGACCTAAAAATGTTTCAATCGATTTTCGTGCAAAACTACCCAGCCGTTTCAATGCACGGCCTTCTTTTCCTATCAAAATTCCTTTTTGAGAGTTCCGTTCTAAGACGATATCAGCTGCAATATAATATTTCCCTAGTTCACGTTCTTTAAACTCGGTGATATCAACAGTCGTTGAATACGGGATCTCTTGTTCATACTGTTCAAATATTATTTCTCGGATCATTTCACTGACGAAGAACCGTTCCTGAGCATCGCTGACAATTTCGGTATCAAAATACGGAGGATTGACAGGAATATATTTTAGAAGCGTAGAAACCAATTCATTCGTATTGAAGTTTGTCAGTGCGGAAATCGGGATGATCTCATCGAACGGAAACAGTGATTGAAGATCGGCAAGCATCGGAAGAAGTTCCTGCTTCTTCAAAAGATCGATCTTATTGATCACCAGGAACGTGGTCTTGTTTGCTGCTTTGATTTTTTCGATCGCTTCGTTGTTTTTATCGTACGTTTTGTCTTTCACTTTTTCTGCATCGACCAATAGCAGCACAACATCAGCATCAGCAACTGCAGATGAGGCAAAGTGCATCATCATTTCCTGTAGAAGATATTTCGGTTTAATGATCCCGGGAGTGTCAAGAAAAACGATCTGATGATCGCTGCCGTTAAGAATACCAAGAATTTTATGCCGCGTCGTTTGCGGTTTATTGGTAACAATGGAAATTTTTTGCTTTAGCAAAGAATTTAATAATGTTGATTTCCCAACGTTCGGCTCACCAATGAGAGCTACGTATCCGGATCGAAAAGTGTTTTGAGATTCAGTCATTGAGTAAAATGTAACGAAAAAAGAGTTGGGATAAAAACGACTTTATGTAATCCATAAAACATAATTTTAAGTAAATATATCCTCATACTGACAATGCCAGCATCGATAAGATACCGAAGCAAATCCCGCAAGGATCACTTCGTGATTCGGCATGACGTCTTTTATAAAACACTTTGAACTTTTACTATTTTGATAATCCTAAAAATTGTAATACCTTAATGTATATGAGCACCCTTTCTCAGCATGTTATTCTCAAAAAAAATGAAGACCGACGAATGGTCGCCGGACACCAATGGATATTCAGTAACGAAATTCAACGAATTGTCGGTGATCCAAAAAGCGGTGATGTCATTGAAATTTTGCGCAGCGACGGGCGTTCACTCGGTATCGGATTGTACAATCCTACATCGCTTATTGCTGTTCGGTTCATCTCCCCTTTGATCGAAGAGATCAATGCTTTATTTTTTGAAAAGAAAATCCGTTCCGCGTATGAATTGAGAAAAAAACTTTTTCCTAACAGCGAGACCTTCCGCATTGTAAACGGCGAAAGCGATTTTCTCCCCGGATTGATCATCGACAAATACAATGACTACCTTTCGATCCAAACATTTTCTGCAGGAATGGACCTTCGTCTTTCAGTGATCTGTGATGTATTGGAAAATATCTTCCATCCGCACGGGATTGTAGAACGGAATGAATCTCCGTTGAGAACTCTTGAAGGGATTCCATTACGAAAGAATCTTCTTCGCGGAAAAGTAGCTCCAATTATCATTGATCTGAACGGCATGAAATTCACTGTTGATATTTTGGATGGACAGAAAAGCGGATTCTTTTTAGATCAGAGAGAAAATCGTACCGCAATCAAACCATTTGCAAAGAATGCAACTGTTTTGGATTGTTTCTCCAACGATGGCGGCTTTGGCCTCTATGCTTCATCGTTTGGGGCAAAGAGTGTGGATTGTGTTGATATTTCAGAAGAAGCGATCGGTAAAGCCAAAGAAAATGCGGCATTAAACAATTTGACCAATATTCAGTTTCATACTGCAGATGTGTTCAAATTTTTGGAACAATCCCTTGCTGCAGAACAACGCTGGGATGTTGTCATTCTTGATCCACCCTCTTTTACGAAAAGTAAAAAGACCGTTGCAACGGCGATCAAAGGATATAAAGAGATCAATACGCATGCGCTGCGGTTGGTAACACCGCATGGAATCCTTGTTTCGGCTTCCTGTTCACATCATATTGATCGTGACACGTTTTTGGACATAGTTCAGGACAGCAGTATTAAAGCGGGGCGACGTATTAAATTGCTTCATTTTGCAGGAGCATCACCCGATCATCCGACACTTCCATCTATGCCGGAAACTCATTATCTTAAATTTGCGTTGTTTAGTGTAGAATAATAAATTACAATCATCCTGAGCAAGTCGAATACGGTTTTTGAACAAGACTCGTTGAAGAATGAAAACTTATACTCACCGTTCGATACGTTCCGATAAACAATGCCGCTTTACGGCATCCCGTGCAGCAGGGCATCGGAACTTACTAAGGGTGACCGTTAATGTGAGGTTGAAATGATTAAAATAATTGCAATAACGTTTATTATCGCATTGTCTCTTTTTTCTCAGCAAAAAGATTCAGCAATGGTCTTTGAATCTCCTGAACAGGAGTTCATAAAGCCAATGCAATCATCAATGGAAAATGCGTGGGGAGCAGATATTCTGCTTTCGAACAATGGATTTGGTCTTGCAGGCTTTTATCGTCATCAATATTCTCGCGATCTGTTCGGTACAGTTACGATCGGTATCGCTGAATCAAAGGATGACAATGAGGTTGAGTATTATGATTGGTACGGACAATCCTATGTTCCGGGAAAGATCAATCGTTTTCTTCTCATCCCGCTTCATTTTGGCATTCAATACAGAATCTTTGCTGATGATATCACCGATAGTTTCCGTCCATATCTCAATGCCGGTGCCGGACCGACTCTTGTCCTTGCTGCACCGTACAATCGGGAATATTTTAATAGTTTAGGATATGCTCGCTCTCATTACACTGTTGGCGGGTATGTCGGTTTGGGCGCGTTTTTTGGTTCGGATCCTGGAAGTCTCTCGGGAATAAATATTCGATATTATTTCGTTCCGTTCTCCAATGGAATTGAAAGTTTACAAGATCCGGATGTTACAATAACTCCGGCGGTCGGAGAAACATTTGCACCCTACACCGTGCCGGGAAAGATCAGAAAGAAAAAAGATTTCGGCGGCTTTTTTATTACGATCAATTTGGGTTCAGTATTTTAAAAAGAAGAGTTGACTGTCACCTTTACGATGACGGTCAATTAAATTAGTTTTTTCATAAACTGAGGATTCGTATGAGAGTTGAAGTAGAACGCGCGAATGACAATTACGGATTGAAAGCCAACAATGAAACTGGAAATTCAATCATTATTGACAATAATAAAACTAGCGGCGGCGATGATCTTGGATTCCGTCCAATGCAAATGCTTCTTGCGGCGCTTGGCGGCTGCAGCTCAATCGATGTGATCACGATCTTAAAGAAACAAAAACTTGAACCATTTGAACTGCGGGTGATCATAGACGGAGAACGAGATATGGGAAAAGATGCCAATCTGTGGAAGACAATTCACGCACACTTCGTTATTAAAGGAACTGTTCCAAAAGAAAAAGCTGAACGTGCCGTTCAGCTTTCAATGGAGAAATTTTGTTCGGTAGCATTAACGCTGCAAGCAGCGGGTGCAATTGTTACAAGCAGTGTAGAGGTACTATAGAATTCAACTTTATTTTTTCTCTTCTTTGTGCGGAGAATCTAATTTAAATTTGAACGGAATCGACACCCAAACTTTTACAGCGTTTCCTTTCAGTAGAGCAGGTGAAAATTTCCAACTACGTGCGGCAGATTTTGCAGACTCAATAAACTGGTCTTTAACCATATACGTTTCTTTTAGAACTCTTTTCCCCTCAGTTTCAGAATATTTATTCAACAAGCCAATTGAATCTGATCTCGTAAAATGTTCTTGTAATATCTCAACTCTCGAAGCATTACCTTTTTCGTCAACCAACAATTTTAACCAGATTGTTCCTTCCATTCTAAATTTTTTACCTAATTCAGGATATTTTGGTGCGGGGTTACTTCCTGGTAATGGCTGCGGTTGCACATCAACAGGAACAAAATCAGGCGGATCAATAGAATTCATTTTAAGGAAGAAAAATAATTGTTGTTCAATTCCATTTTTTATTGAAACATTGTTTTGTGTTTCTGTGATGTATCCTTTTGCAGTTGCTTGCACCTGATAATAACCTTTTGATACTTCAAGTATTCGATATTGTCCATCATTGCTTGTTGTTACATATTTATCTGTTCCAAGAATTTCCACTTTAGCTCCAGATATAGGGGTCCGTGCCACTGCATCAACTACAGTCCCAGTTATATTACCTTTTTGATTTTGCTCATCAGACGCCAAAAGAGTTTGCTGTATTCTGATTTCATTTTTTATTGTATCGTTTATTTGTGCTGAAGAATAACCAACAAGGCAAAGAAATATCATAATTGTTTTCATAAATAATCCTTTCTTAATTTGAATAATTACTTCGGATAATCACCGGTTGCATTTCAACGACATAGACATATTCCGTTTTTTGTTTTTGTACAAAGATAGTTGTCGCTGCTATATAACTTCCCATTAGCAACAACAGAACAGTTGCCGCAAATGTTGGAATTGACAGAGTGAATTTTTTATCAACAACTCTTCGCAGCACTGATCTATTTGGAAGTAATCGTAATTGAGACGACGAACTCAGCGATTTGATTTTCAGGTCAAGAGTTAACGGAACATCCGGTGAGGGAATTGATAGCAACCCATCGCGCAATGTTTGTAAAGTACGAAATTGCGTTCGCAACACTTCATTCGTACTCAATTCAAGAAATAAAACTTTCATCTCTTCATCATTCAAATCGTTGTCAATAAAACGGTTGAGTAATTCTTCATTCTTCTTCATAATGCATCCTCTCTTATATATGGTTTTGCTTTTTCCATTAACTCTTTTCGTGCTTTAAAGAGTTTTGATTTGACCGAACTAATTGACGTTCCTGTAATTGCTGCGATCGTTTCGTAATTCATTGATTCGAACTCTCGCAATAATAATACTTCTTTATATTGTGGAAGCAATTGGTTCAACAACGTTTCAAGTACTTTTGTCCGTTCGTTGGTTTCTAATGTCATCAATGGTGTGTCTTCGGAAAAGATCTCATCAGTATCAGATAACGGACGAAGTTTTTTCGTGCGGTTCAAAACGGCAAATGCTTCGTTTCGGGCAATCGTAAACAGCCATGATTTCAGTGATGCCGGATTTTGCAGTCTCTCTTTTCCCGTTAATGCCTTTATAAACGTTTCGTGAACGACATCTTCAGCACTGTTTCCATCGCCTAATAAATGATAACAAAATGAATACAACCCTTGCTTGTATCGTTCATAGATCTGCGTCGGTGCTTGATTATCACCGTTCTGCAATCGTATTGCAAGCTGTTCGTCTGAAATTGGATACTGTGGCATCACATATAAGATGGGAAACAAATGAAAAAGTTGCTCGGGAAACTCATTGAAATACTTCCTTTTTTACATGGCAAATGAGACTTTATCAAAAGAAATATACGATTGTTTTAGAAATTTTTAATGAATGGATTTACGTAATTCAATTTAATATTTGTAAATTAGTCATCCACAATACCAAATCGAATATGAAAAGAAAATTACTTCCAGTCTTACTGCTCGTTCTTGCGTTAATCACAATAACGAATGCAGAAGCTAAAAAATACCTCCTCCCTTCGTTTAACAGTTATGTGATAACTAATTTTACCGCAGACGATGGATTACCTCAAAATACGGTTGATCTGGTAAAACAAACATCCGATGGGTATATATGGATTGGTACCTATGGCGGTCTTGCCCGGTACGATGGCGTAAAATTCATTCATTTCAATAAAGCGATAACGCCTGCTTTTAAGATCAACCACGTTACAGTGATGTATGAAGATCGATTCGGGACATCGTGGTTTGGAACAAATGGCGGCGGGATCGTTCGATTTACAAAACATTCTTTCTCGGCACTCGATGCATTTACTTCCAACGGCAAAGAATATATAAAGACAATACAACCAATCGATGGAAACAATATTATCGTTGGCACCGAACGAGGTGGAATTCAAAAGATCAATATTACTAACCATGGTGAGATCGATTCCATTGAACCATATTTTAAAGAGCTATTGCCAACCAATATCCTGTTTCGAACAATGCTTCAACTGAAACAGAATATACTGTACCTCGCAACAGATATCGGCTTGATCCAAATCATCGGCGGGAAAGTAAAGAATTTTACCATTGCAGACGGCCTTCCGAATAATTCTATTACCGCGCTCGCAACCGATCGCGACGGCGTTCTATGGATTGGTACATCCAACGGGCTTGCAAAATTATCGAATGGAACGTTTCAAACATTTACTACAACAGATGGTCTTACGAATAATTCCATCCGAACGCTATTTGTGGATGTGAATAATACTGTGTGGATCGGTACTGACGGCGGCGGAGTCAATAGATTCTTACGATCGAATGGAAAGAAACAATTCGATGCGTTAACATTTGATGATGGCCTGGTGAATAATTTCATTAGAACGATCTTTCAAGACAGCGAACAGAATATTTGGATCGGAACGCGAAACGGTTTAAGCCAATTACACATCAGAAAATTTGAACTGTATGGAAAAAAATTTGGTCTATCGGATTCGTACGTTCGCACAGTACTTGAAGATTCCCGTAAACGGATCTGGATCGGGACAAATGGAAGCGGTTTAAACTGCTTGGACGGCGCAGCGATCAAAATTTGGAATAAAAAAGAACTTCCCAATACGTTTATTCGTGCATTATATGAAGATAAGAAGGGAGTGTTATGGATTGGTTCAGATGGCGGAGGTGTGATTCGATTTGACGAGAAGGAAAAAAACGGAAAGCAATTCGCTCACTATACTACAGATAACGGCCTCACAGAAAATTATATCCGTGCATTTCAAGAAGGTTTTGACAACGACCTATACGTTGCAACATATGGCGGCGGAATTTCCAGGATCAAAGGCAACTCCATATTTCCACTTACAACAAAACAAGGTTTAGCCAACGACAATGTCCTTGCAATGGTACGATCGTCTACCAACGATATTTGGGTCGGTACAAACGGCGGTGGAATAAATAAAATCACCTCCCGCGGAATTGAGACGTACAATACAAAAGACGGACTTTCAAACAATTTTATCCTTTCGTTATTCTCTGATAAGGATGGTGCACTCTGGATCGGAACGAATGGCGGCGGCATCAACAGGTTTGCGGACGGAAAATTCCAAACGTTTACTACAAAAGATGGTTTACGTGAAGATGTGACCTTAATGATCATTGAAGATGACCAAGGATTCTTGTGGATCGGAGGCAACCAGGGAATATCACGAATACGGAAATCTGAATTCCAAGAAGTTGCCGGCGGCCGATTGAAAAAATTTTCACGAATTGATTTTGGACGTTCAGACGGATTACAGAATGCCGAGATCAGCGGAGTTTCAACTCCAAACATCATTAAATCATCTGATGGAAAGATATGGTTTACCACCGTTGGCGGACTTGCAATGGTCGATATTGCAAAGATCACTGATCGAAACAATGGTTTCCCGTTACGCATTGAAGATATCCGTATTAATGATCGGATATTCTACCCGGATTCGGTCCTTACGATCGAACCTGGGTATTCAACCATAGAATTTCATTATGCTGCGTTAAGTTATATATCGCAGGAGCGGATCCATTTTCGATATAAATTAGAGGGCTTTGACGAAAATTGGAATGATGCGGGAACAAGACGTACAGCATACTATACAAATATTCCACCAGGAACATATACGTTTCGAGTTAGTACTTCCAACGATGGAGGCACATGGAGTTCAGAAGAGGCTACAGCCAATATTGTTTTTAAACCGTTCTTTCATCAAACAGTATATTTTGCCGCGCTCATTGGCGCTGGGCTCATTCTGTTAGGAGCAGGATTATATGCTGTTAGAACTGCAAATATTAGCCGGCATGCGAAACATCTAAGGACAGTAGTCGACGAACGGACGAAAGAACTTGTGAACGCAAAAGAAAGAATTGAAATTCATCTTCAAGAAGTTGAATCTGCACGTGATGAGTTTTCGCACATCAATGAACGACTCGATACAGCGAACAAAGAAAAATCTGATCTTATTGGAATCCTTTCTCATGACTTCAAGAATAAGGTCGTCAACTTGAATCATTTTGCCCGCACAATTAATGAGAGTCATTTTAACCATGCAGTCGTTCAGGAACATTCACAGTTGATGGAAGAAACGACAGAGTACATGTTGAAACTGATCGAGGATACTCTGAGTTCATCTGCGTTGGAAAAGGGCCAGTTGGTCTTTACGAAATCACAAATTGATATCGTTCAATTGACGGAACTTGTCGTCTCAAAAAACAGAATTCTAGTGCAAAAGAAGTCTCAGACAATCGAGTTCTCGTCTACACTAGATCACTGTATCGTTAGCGGAAGCGAACGATGGCTGAATGAAGCAATCGATAATCTTCTCAACAACGCCGGGAAATTCTCAAATGCTCATACAACTATTTTCGTGTCGGTTGAGAACATTGATAATACCGTTTTGATCAAAATTCGAGATGACGGACCGGGACTGACAGATGAAGACAAAAAACAATTGTTCCAACAATTTAAACGGTTGTCAGCTCAGCCGACAGGTGGTGAGATCTCTACCGGGCTTGGTCTTGCCATTGTTAAGAAGATCGTTGAAATGCATCATGGAAAAGTTTGGGCAGAAAGTTCATTGGGCAGCGGTGCTACTTTTGTCATCGAATTGCCGGTGGATCGACAGTCTTGACTCACGCCGACAACTTTTTATAATCACGAAATTGAAATCCATTCATTTGTTGGGAATAGGATTCAACAAATTTTTCCCCAATGAGATGTTCATACTCGGGAAAAAAGGTATCTCCCAATTCATCGTTGTCTACGATCGTCAACAACAATTCATCTGCGCGATCGATCGTCTGTCGAAAGATCTCTCCCCCGCCGATAATGAAGATTTTTTCTTCTGTCTGCAGATGTGAAAGTGCGGACTCAAGAGAAGAATATAGTTCAACATTTTGGGAAACGATCTTCTGTTTCGATACTACCACATTTTTTCTATTCAATAACGGCGTACCGATCGACTCCAATGTCTTTCTTCCCATCAGCACAGTATGATGAGTGGTGAATTGCTTGAATCGTTGAAGATCTTCCGGAATGCGCCACGGAATTTTTCCATTTTTTCCGATGACACGATTTTTATTGAGTGCGGCTATTAAAATTAGCTTCATTCAAATCTTTTTACTTTTTATAAAAGAATGCCACAGATTACACCGATTTTTTAATGTTCCGTTATTTAAAACTAATCTGTGAAATCTGTGGCAATGTATTATCGTACCACTGTAACATTTAAAAAACTATTTCCAGGGAATTGTAATTCCTAATTTGACAAACTTTGCTTCGATGTCGCCCCGTTCACGGTTACTCTTCAATTCTTGTCCTGCAGGAGGAACAAGTCCGAATTTTCGCGCAACTTCTACGGCAGCTTCCTTTCCGTTAAGATTAAGAGCTTTCATGATCTCAATTTCAACATTTGATAATGAAGCCGCATTCACTTTGTAATCCTGGAATGCTTCCCACGCAAGTGGAACCCACCGTTTTACAATCTCATTTCCAATTGCATCAGCAAACATTCTAATTTCATACTGCGCATGCGAGTCCATGCGAAGCCAGAGAAAATGAAGGAGGTTATGAAGATCAACTTTCCAATATGCTTCGGTGTATGTTGAAAGAGGCAGATCTTTTCTTGCTTGTTCGCGTGCCATTCCAGCATTCACACGTTCTTCATAAACTGAGCGTGATAAATTTTGCAATTGAAGTTCCTGTTCGGAAAATTTCTTTCCTCGTTCAAGATCAAAAAAGCCGTCGCTCCCCTGTTTGTTGTCGCTGGACTGCATTCTCCACTGTTCATCACCGGCGCGCTGAGACGCGTCGATCGCTAATGAGTATCGTGTAGAATATTCGTTCACATTTGCAGTGCGATGCCGGATCCATTGTCTCCAGCAATCCATTGGAACGCGAACGTGTAATTTTATTTCGCACATTTCAAACGGGGTCGTATGTTGATGACGCAGTAGATAACGGATCAATCCGCGATCCTCGCTCACTTTTTTTGTTCCTTTACCGTACGAAACGCGCGCCGCCTGCACAATTGATTCATCCGAACCCATATAATCAACTACGCGAACGAATCCGTCATCGAGCACTTTGAATGGAACACCTAAAATTTCATCTAATTGATGAACGATCGGTCTGGTAAGTTTTTCTGCTTGTTCCATTTGGAGTAAATTGAGATATGAAATGTTTTTGTTAATATTATGAACAAACTTACTGTAATTATGATTGAAAAACAATAAAAGTAGTTTAGTATTCGGTTTATTTTTCACCAATAAGTGAAAATGACATCTGAAAATAAAATTTATTTCTGTCAATAATATGGCTCATTAAATATTTTAGTAATTAAATCAACCCCACCGCAAGTGGCGGTGTATTTACTACGTCACCCTGAACTTGTTTCAGGGTCTACGATACAGATACCGAAATGCCGTTGTACTGCATTCCGTACAGCGGAACAAGTTCGGCATGACGTTTCTTTTCCGCCGCTACAAAGTAGTCCTTCGGACAAGCGGCGGGGAATTCAACCCGAAATGATTAAAGGACTGTCATGTCTTAATTTTACAGAGAGAACGGACGATGAACATTGAAAAACATACAAGCATATTAGCGACAGTGAAGAACTATTCGTACCTTTCTTTTAGTCCTGTTCATTGTCTCCGGAGCATTTATGAAACTCTTTCTTCTCTTTCTTCTTTTTTTTACCGTCAATTCGCCCGCTCAACAACAGGTTCTCCTTCGTTTCAACGAGCAAGGACAACAAGAAGCGATTCCGATTAAAAGAGGTGAATCTGTTCGAGCAGCAATAGAAAGACTTTCGAACACTCCGGTCGCCTCTATTGATTCACCAAACAGTATTGTTGACAAAAT
>JANXZD010000368.1 GCA_025355705.1 Bacteroidota bacterium
AGGAAGTCCGTGACCAAGTGTGGCTTTCATTGTGCGTGTTCCATCATCCCACAATGCGGTAACAGTCCAGTCTCCATAATCATCTGTAACAGCTTTTGCTGCGTTCAGTCCGGCAACACCAACGGTAAGTTGCTGAGAAAAAGGAAATAAATAATCTGATGCAGCATACGTTGGAGTCGAAGTATATCCCACCTGCAGTCCGTTACTTTTTGCCTTGAAATATAAAGGATGAGCAAACATATTATTCGAAAAAGCATCACCATAAAAGGGATAGATCAAACTGCTCCAGTAATCATTCGTTTGGGGCGCCTTTTGAAACGTTGATGAGACTTTTGGAAAAACATTTACTCCGGAAGATGTCTGCGGACCAACAGCACCGGATGGCAGCGTTGTTCCATAGCTCCCTTTCCCGATCGTTACAATCTGAGCTGAACAAATGATGGCAAAGAATATTAAAAGAAAAAAAAGTGTTTGAAATAGTTTCATAAACTCTTTCTTGATATTGAAACTGAAATCCGAATTGTTTCGAATTTTTCTGCTCTCGAAAATGAATTCTACCATTTATTTTTGCAATCTGTTCCTAGATGATCCAAGAGGCTATACTGCAAACCATTCAATCAAAAGCCATAAAACCCCAAAGGATGTTATGGCCTTAGACAAAGGATATTTTTTATCGATAGACTTCGTTGCTATTTACTTTAAATTTCCGATGAGGGCTACATTTCTCGAAGATGTTCCAACAAATATCTGGTATCCACCATTTGATCTTGCCCATCCATTCTTGATATCATCATAATATTCAAAAGAAGAAGGATTAAGTTTTAAGACAACTGTCTTTTGTTCACCCGGATTCAAAGCTACTCGAACAAAAGCTTTCAATTCTTTTTCTGGGCGAACAAGTTTTGGCTTTAGATCTTTCACGTATACCTGAACAACCTCGGCGCCAAATAACGATCCTGTGTTCTTGAGATCTATAGAAATTTCATAATTTCCACTCTTTGTAGATTTAATTTTTGTATTTGAAATAACAAAGGTGGTATAGGACATTCCAAATCCGAACGGCAATTCCGGTTCAATTTTTTTTGTATCAAAATATCGGTAACCGACAAGAATTCCTTCTTTATATTCAACTTCTCCTTTGGGACCGGGAAAATTGCCAAACGCGGGATAATCTTCCCATTGTTTGGCAATGGTAAACGGTAATTTTCCAGAAGGATTCACAATTCCCGTAAGTACTTCGGTGATGGCTTGTGTCCCTTCCTGTCCCGGGAAAAATGCCCATACCAATGCTTTTACATTGGTGAGCCACGGCTGTAATGTCACTTGTGCTCCTGCATTCAACACTACGATCGTCTTCGAGTTCACTTTTGTGACTTCGTTGATCAGTTCAATTTGGTTTTCGGGAAGTGTGATATACTGTCGATCAAATCCTTCGGACTCTTGAAATTGTGAATCACCGATGAAGAGCACAACGGCATCGCTCTTCTTTGCAAGTTCAACCGCCGCAGTCAATTCATTTTCGTTTGGTTTTGTCCATCCAAGCAGCGCAGTCGCATCTCCGCCGCTTTCATAATATTCAACTTTGACATCATAAAATTTTCCTGCTTCGAATGAGAATTTCGCACTGCGAGCTTCCACAGCATGATCACTCCAATAGTCGATCAATAATGTTCCATTGATGTAAAATCTGATTCCATCATCGCTTGCCGCGGTAAATTCATACGTTCCAGGAATCGTTGTTTTTATTCTTCCGTTCCATCGCACGGAAAAATTATCCACATCAAATCCATCGGCTGGTCTGTCGTTGCCCCACCGAAAATCGATATTTTTATCAATGCGCCGGAGTTTCGGTTCTCCTTTTAATTCTTTATTCGAAAAATATTCCGCCTGCAAGCCATGAGTGTTCATCGTGTCATTAGGCAAAAAGAAATATTGCGGCTCGATGGAAGGAACATCTCCGGTCAATCGCGCGCCGACTGCATACGAAATAACCGCTCCGGGAAATGCCCGTTTCATTCCATTCAGCGGCGATTCTGCTGATAGTGGAACAACCATAGAACTTCCCCCGCCGCCGGTTCTCGCAACGTCCGCATTTGGTCCGATCACTGCAATGGATTTGTACGACGCTGTGTTCAACGGAAGAATATTGTTTTGATTTTTCAGCAGAACAATTCCTGCCCGCGCAACGTCCAGTGCAACTGCTCTCTGCTCAGGTGCGTTCGTTTCCGGCTTGTCCAATTTCTTGTCAAAATATCCCATGCGGAACATTACGCGAAGCATTCGTCGTATCTTGTCGTCGATCATTGATTCCTTTACTTTCCCTTCGTGGATCAGTGGAAGCAATTTTTCTTTTGTCAGAAAATCTCCTCCCGGCATTTCAAGATCCAGGCCGTACGTTGCAGCACCTTCGGTGCTGTGCACCGCTCCCCAATCGGACATAACAAGACCGTCAAACTTCCATTCTTTTTTCAGCACATCATTCAGCAGCATTTCATTCTCGCTGCAATATGGTCCGTTCAATTTATTATATGCGCACATGATCGCTTCAGTCTTTGCTTCCTGCACAGCCGCTTTGAACGCGGGAAAATAGATCTCATATAATGCTCTCTTATCAACCTTTGCATTCACGAACATCCTGTCCGTTTCCTGATTGTTAACCGCAAAATGTTTTGTTGTTGCAACAACTCCCTGGCTCTGCACTCCTTTGATGTACAAAACAGCGATCCGTGATGTGAGGAACGGATCTTCCCCGTAACTTTCAAAGTTCCTTCCGCCATGTGGAACACGGTTGATGTTCACACAAGGACCGAGAATGGTGTTTCTCTCCTTCGCTTTCGTTTCGCGTCCTAGTGCCGAACCATAGCGGTACGCAAGCGACGTATCGAACGTTGCCGCAAGCATAATCGCCGCAGGAAATGCGGTCGATTGGTTCCATCTGACCCCGACCGATCCGTCGGTCATTGCCAGTTCGGGAATTCCAAGCCGTGCGTTCGGCTTGGAAGCAAAACCGGTTCCACTGAGCATATCTACTTTTTCTTCGAGTGTCATTTGCTTCAACAGATCGTTCACTCGATCTTCGATCTTTGCGTTCGGATTCTTATAGATCGGGTTCTGTGATATTGCCAGACAAATTCCGGCGGACAATAGAAAAATTATTTTTGATTTCATTGTGTTCCCTTTCATAACAGAACCAAACATGTTATTCCACAATTGACTGCCGCCTTAAAGATGCGGTCAATGATAGACTATTTAATTTCTCCACTCAGCATCACAATCCGATAGAGGTCTGCATTCCTCCAATGGTCATTATTTGCCTCCCGAGGAACGGCAACCGATCCGAAGAAATTATCTCTCGTTTTTGGATCTTCATTGCGGTCATCATTATCACAATATGCCAGCGATATTCCCATTTTTTTATTTGAAGTTAGTTTCACTCTCGATTTTTCTTTGTTGTTGTCATTGTATGTATCACCATACACTTTCAGCGAAAATTCCCAAATATATTCACTTCCATTTTTATGCATTGCAAAATCTTGAAAATGATCAGCATAGTCCGCAATGGAATAATTGTCCCAGCTTTTCCCGGCAAGATCACATGCTGTAAATGAATGTGATGTCTCTCTGTCGTTTGGTGAATCCAGGATCATATGATATGAGAATGCATTTGCAGAATTTATTCCCCATTCCTTCCCTATCTCGTTCTCTCCATCAAAGACATGGAGTCCGCCTGAATGGTCTTCATCGATAAAAACTTCCAGCATGTCATGATTATAGTAGAAATCACCTTTTTTCGGATCACTGTTGTATCGATACCCATCCACAAAAATATCGTCTGTTACTTTTACAACGAAATATAATAGGTTTGTTTTCTTCGACCATAGAATTTTATACTCACCAAAATAATCATTACGCCCAACCGTATCTCCGTACGGTATCCACGTTTGATCAATTGGCTGCCATTGGATGTTGCCCCAACATGGATCGTTTTCATTCCCATCGATCGTCGGTAATTCTTTTGATTGAAAGATGACCAGAGTATCGTTTGGTTTAACGGAATGATTATTCTGCGCTTCACAAATATCAATTGATGCAACAACGATTACCACGAGCAGAGAGGAAAGGAGTTTTTTCATTTGACTGATTTTATAATATGGAAGAAGGATTTCACCACTAACAGTTACCCAATATGTATGCCACTAAAGAAACGCTTATATCAAAGGAATTCGATGAGAGGAATTGGTTTGAATTATTGAATTAATAACGCCGATTATTAAGTTGATAATGGAAGAATAACAGTTGAGCTTCAATGACATGTTGTGCGTTACACACAAGAGGAAAGAACCAATCGTCATTCCCGCATGATTTTAGTGGGAATCTATAAGCTATGGATGCCCGATGAAAGCATTCGGGCATGACAAACATAGTTGGGATAATTTATTCTCCCATGTGTAACATCAATCTTTTATTTTTTCAACTCGCGGTACGATCGTATCTCTTGCGACAATCGCATTGCTTTTGCATTGCCCGGATCGAGCTGAAGCATCGTTGTGACTACGGTCTCCGCCTCGTCAAGCTTTCCTGATTTGAACAATGCTACTGCAAAATAGAACTGAGCGTCATTATGCTGCGCCTGAGTAAGCGGAACCTGTGAAAGTTTGGCGCTGTCGATCGCATTAGATAATTGCTCAATTGCGTTATCGTAGAATTGTCCTTTTAAATAGATAATACCAAGTTTAAGCCGGACAAATGAATTTTCATGAAGTGTGAGCGCCCGAACATACGCTGTTGCAGCCTGCTCTTGTTCCTGGACTTCCGAAAAAAGATCTCCCATCCTGATCAACGGAAATGGATCTGCCGGATAGAATGCGATGACCGATTCATATTCATTCAACGCATTGACAACATCTTTTTCGTTCAGATACGCCTCCGCCATTTCATAATGTGCTTCATTCCAACGGAGCTTTCCTTGTACAAACGACTGTGCAACTTTCTTCACAGAATTCTGTGGAGTTACTTCGGAATATGGTTCAGTGGTAAAGGGCCAACGACGAAGCAAGCCTCTCATCGTCAATGAACCAATTTCAAGATCGAGCGCGGTAATCTTCAATCGATCAACCAACACACTATCCGGAATTGTTCGTTGGGATCGTTGTTGTTCATCAGAAGAGAGTGCACGAGATCGTTTCACTCCTTCCAGCCATGTCTTTGCCAATAACACATAACCGGTGAATGTCGGATGGACATGTTCCCATAATAAGGATGAGCCGATTATTCCGTTCGCTGAATGTGCGCGAAATGTCGATTCTACATCTGCAATTCTAAAATTATTTGACGCTGCAATACGGCGGATAATTGTATTGGCTTCCGAGCTTGCTCTGAAACGCAGTCCGTCACCATCCCGCGCTTTCCCAAAAGCGATCGATGCGGAGTCATATTTTTTCATCTCATCATAACTTTGTCCCAAACGAAATTGCGCGATCGCATAATCCGGATCTAATGTGATGATCTGTTTATATGATTCTATTGCTTCAGGAAATCGTTTGTTCTGCTGCAGTGCATATGCCACAGCAAGATTCGCTTCAATTTCTTTTTTTGTTCCATTGCTCAGCGATCCATTGTGAAGCGAAACGAACGGAGGCAGACTTCGTTCATTCGTCACCAGTGTTGAAAGAATGATCGGTACATTATGTTCCACGGCGATCTGGACGATCTGTGCCATATTCTTTTCAAACACCTTCATTGCATTGGTATATGAAGAACTTTTGATCGGAATGGCTTTATCGTTCGCTAACTGCTGCATCAACGTTCCGGAATATGCAGAAGCGTTTGAATCGAAAAGAACATGCGAAATAGATGAGAACAAATTTTCTACCAGAATGAATGTCTTCACCGTTCGAAGCGATTGATAGAACCGTATCAGCCACCGTTCACTTCCAATGGAGTTCGTTGATGCCACTCCAAATGCTCCGTAAAATTCATTCTGTCCGGAATAGACAATGAATGCATTCGGCTGGTACCGCACCAATTCGTCAATGAATTCCAGAACAGTGTAACTATTGGTGCCAGTGAGACCAACGTTGATGATCTCGATGTTCTTTTCGGGAAAGAGAATCTCCAATTGTTTTTGAAGGACCCGTGTGGGAGTGGCGTTGTATTGATACGGAAATCCCGCAGGAGTCGATTCGCCGAGAACGAATACGCGAAATGTGTTTTGCCGTTTTACAATTTCAAAATTCCCGGAATAGATCTGGGGAACGAAATATCTTGCCGGATCAAAGTACCGTTTTCCAACGATAGGATTGATAGTATACCATTCTTTTCCGTTGACGACGGTTTTTTTTACAAGATCGTATTCATTTCCGTAGTGAAATATTCTCAAACCAATTTCAAGACAGATCAGAAAAAGGAAGGGAAACAGGATCGTTAAGATCAAAAACATCTTCCGCTGCTGCGGTGTTAATGGAGCAGAAGTGTGGGACGATTCTTTTTTTTTCTTATTGGAGAATGATGGCATGGACCAAGGGTTTATGAAAATATAATATCATGTGGGTACAATAGAATGGCTCTTACGGCAATATTTTCTCTGCGTTACGATATTCTTTCATCCATTCCCAATTAGGATATAAGATTGGTGTTGCCGTAATAATTCCGCCAAACCCGATCATGCGGCGGGTGAACATGTTTGCCGGCTGGATCGTAACACTCGGCAATTTTTCATACCGAATGTCGACGGTATAATTCTTCGCAAGATCGGAAACATAGATGCTCATTGACCGGGCTCTTTTCCTGCCAAGCAGATTGTTCTTGATATTTATGATGACGGAATCTGTTGACGGTATATTCACATCGCCGTTGTTCTTTTTCCCAATTACTTTGAACAATGAATAGCCTTCGTCAGTCTTGATGGGACCAACCATTGTCCCAGTATCGGCAAGGAACGCTCTGCATGAAATGTTAGAATATCTGTTCAATGGAATGAATTGCGAAACACCTCCGCACTCTTTCCATTCGGCGCGTTTCGAATATGTTTTGGCAAGTTGAGAAAGTGAACTTCCGCGAGAATATTCTTCCAATACTTTCATCGCTGTGGTAAGACTGTCGCAGAGCACCTCTTGGATATTCACTTCATACAATGAACCTATGCTTGGAATACTTGATCGCACTCCCAACAGCAATTCATCATTGGAAACTGTGACGGAATCATTCACCCGCCACATAAGATATCGAGAAGTGAAATAATTTGACCACGACTGAAGATCGTGCTGGACATTTTCAGAATATTGAAGATTTTGACGATATCCTTCACGCGACATCAGTTCGGATTCAATGACTGTTCGGAAATGAACGTTGAGCGCACGGATGAATGCATTCTCATCCAACGACGGAAATCCAAACCGGAGATTCCGCGTCGCTTCTATCGCTTCGCCAAGCAGCAACGGTCGTTCCGATAGTTCAACAAATGATCTTTGAAGATCGGATCGGAAAGTTGTCAATAATAGATCAACATCTTCGGTCATGATCGCATAAAACCCCTTGGATCGATGCCTTGAAGAATCTTCTACCAGTATTGTTCGTAATGCTTTCTCAACAGAAAAGAACAATGCAGAATCGATCTTTGCTTTTTGCGGCGACATGATCTTTGTAAAATACCGACGGGCTGCGATCGTTTCTTTCTTTTGCCGTATCACTTCATCAACACGAATTCTTCGGTCGCCGGCGTTCATTTTCTCATATACAGGATTTGTTCCTCGGTCAAGCAGTGCAGCGACCGTCCATCCGTACGTATCCGAAATGAACGGTCTTGAAAATTTCTTCTTCCCAATGGCATACACGGCATTTTCAAACAGCGTATCCAATCCGCCAAAATTGACCTGGACAGTTTCAACAGCGGTGATATAGTTCGGACGGATGCTTGTGAATATCTTTGCAAGGGAAATATTTTTTTGCAGCATCTTCACGAGAGAATCGCCGGAGGATCTGCTTTGAACTGCAATGGCGGCAATATGAAGCTGCCACGCAAATTTTGCAAGTCCATTTCGTATCTCATTCTCCGAGACCGTTACTTTTTGTTTCACTTCATGCTTGAACAACTCGTCCCGTACAAACATTTTTTCCATCCCGCGGATCTTGATCTCCGATATTTCATCCGTCCCAATGTTCAAATGTTTCCCCTCGATCGCCAGCAATCGTTCTGCAACAAGGGAATTCAAAGCTTTTATCTTCGATGAATCGTATTGTTTCGGTTTTTCCTTCCCTTCCCACGGCATCAATTCAATCCGTTCGATCAGATCTCGTTCTGTAATAACACTGCTGCCGACTCGGGCTAGCGTATCCATTGAGAGAGGCGGGACTATTTTCTGTGCATACAGTGAACCACAAAATAGAGATAAAATAGAGGCGATCAGTTGGATTTTTTTCATATTATTTCATTAAAATCATTTTTTTGGTTTCCACAAAACTTCCAGCACGAAGCTGATAATAATAGACACCGGAAGGAACATTTGAAGCATCAAAATATACGGAAAAATTTCCGGACGTCTGCTCGCCATTTGTCAATTCTGCGATTTGTTTTCCTAAAATATCGAATACCCTTAATGAAACATGGGTACTCACTTGTATACTGTAGTTGATCGTTGTTACAGGGTTGAACGGATTTGGATAATTTTGAAAGAGTGCAAATTCATGCGGAACTGCACGGGGAGTTGTTCCTGCGTGCGTCACCGTTGCGGCGTGAACAACAATCTCATACAGCGAATATCCCCACTCTGTCGCGCGTTGAAGACAGAGAATCCTTAGATATCTGCATTGTTCCGATGTACTAATTTTATCAATTCCGCCATCGCCATTATTTTCTGCAAAGATTGTCGTATAGGTAAGATTGTTCTCTGAGATCTGAACTTGATATGATTTTGCAAAAGCTGTTTCCCAATACAGTACGATATCACTGAGACGCTGGACCGATCCGAGATCCACTGTGATATATTGCGGATCACTATGTGCGGAACTCCATCTGGTAGAAAAACTACCATCAACAGCATTTTTTCCTTCTAATCCCGCATTTTCGATCGAGGAGACCGTCACTGTTTTATTCAACGCAATGTTGGGCAATGGTGCAGGAAATACTGTCAGTGAAGTTGATTTCGTATTATTGTCTTCAACGCACTCATTGATCGTATTGTCCGGGTCGACCACTGCAGAAATGGAATACGTGCCAAGTGAATCGGCGTTCCAAAGATTTGTTCCGTTCGGTCCTCCATCTGCTTCGATGAACGCCATTCCTCCAGCAGGAATGGATTTTGTATAGTTGGTAGATGTGGCGACCTCTTTTCCATTCAGAGTGAATGTTGTTTTGATCGAAGTACCGGCAGCACTTGCACCCGTCCCTTGATTTTTTACGAACGCAACAAATGTGACTCTTTGACCTTTCAAAGGATAGGGCGGAACCATTTTAATGTTCGTGATACGAAGATCGGGTTTCTTTGCACCATCGTTGACTGTGAATGTTCCAGTTAATAATAAACTATCCGACGCTGTTCCAACACTGATGGTTTTTAATCCCGATTCAACTTCATATATATTCGATGTTTCATTGAAATAATAGAGTTCATCATTCGTGATCAAGAATGTGACGGTTTTTGTTTCTCCTGGTGATAACGATATACGTTTAAATCCTTTTAATTCTTTTACAGGCATTGGAACCGTAGAGTTGGAATGAGAGAGATATAATTGCACAACTTCATCCCCTGAACGTGTTCCGGAGTTTTTCACATCCACACTGACAGTTACCGGAGATCCGAATGGAACTGATTGCGGAGTGATAATAATATTACTATATGTGAATGTTGTGTAACTCAATCCTCTCCCGAATGCAAATTGGATGGGATATTGCTTTGCATCAAACCAGCGATATCCTCCACCTAATCCATCGTTGATATTATCATTCCACGGCGGTAATAATCCCCCCACCAACGGCATTGTTACAGGAAGTTTTCCGCTCGGATTAATATCTCCAAAAAGAATGTCCGCAAGAGCATTTCCGGATTCTTGCCCGGGATAAAAGGCGTACAGCAATCCTTTAATATTGTTGATGGAATTATATAGACCGCAAATTCCGCCGCTGTAAATTACTACAATTATCTTGCTGTTTACTTGAGCTAAGTTGTTGATCAATGTTTGTTGTTGAATTGGAAGATTGATCGTACCGCCAGCACGATCCATTCCTTCGCTTTCCTGACTTGGATCGAGTCCGCCGACAAAGACGACAACATCGGATGAAGCTGCCGCTAGCCGTGCGACTGCAAAACCACTCGTGTCGCTGCTGTTGATGTCGCATCCTTTCACATAAGAAACTTTGCCTGAACCGATCTTGGTTTCAATTCCTTGTTTCGGACTAATGGAATAAAACGGTGTAACATACGCACTGCCTCCGCCGTCAATTTGTGCGACTGCTACACTTGGTCCTATGAGTGCGATCTTGGAAATCGAATTCTTTGAAAGAGGAAGGATAGTATCCTGGTTCTTCAAAAGAACAATTGATTTTCTTGCTGCTTCTAAACAGAGTTGCTGATGAGCCGTACTGTTCACGTCGGCAGGATTACCTTCCGGTTGATAGTCCAGCATTCCTGCCAAAAGTTTCGTCCTCAGCACACGACGCACGGCTTGATTGATGGTTGCTTCAGTGACCTGTCCGTTTGCAACAAGTGTTGATAAATTTGCTTTATAAAGATCAGATCCCATCTCAATGTCGCATCCGGCGTTGATCGCTTTTTTTGTATCCCAGATTGATCCCCAATCCGACACGACATAGAAGGGAAATCCCCAGTAATCCCTTAATATTGAAGTAAGTAATATTGGATTTTCTGCACATTTCTCTCCGTTAATAAGATTATATGCGTTCATAACAGACAATGCGCCACCCTCCTGCACAGCGGTTCGAAATGTCAAACCGTTTGTCTCGGTGAGCATACGCATTGATGCCGTGATATTATTTGACATTCGGCCGTTTTCGCGATGATTCACATTGAAATGTTTAATGGTCGCAATTGTCGGAGTGGATTGTATTCCTTTGGTTACGGCAGTAGTCGTTTGCGCATCAAGATATGGATCTTCACCGCCGGTCTCTGCACTCCGTCCATTGCGCGGATCGCGATCGAGATCGAGTGCCGGACCGAGTGCTTGATGTTTTCCTTTACCGCGAAATTCTTTTCCCATCGCAACACCGATGCGGTATGCAACATCAACATCCCACATTGCCGCCATGCCGATCCCGACCGGAAAACTTGTCGCGTTTCCGTCACGTACACCATGCGGTCCATCGGACATGATAAATCCCGGGACCTTTAACCGTGTATTATCGGCAGTGTTGAACGACCCTTCCTGATGCAATTGCAAGATTTTTTCATCCATCGTCATTTTATCGAGAATGGATGTGATGCGGTCTTCAATGGTTTGAATTTGCGAATACGAAATTTGAAGGATGCCGCATAAGATAATAATGAAACGAATTCGATATGGCACGAGAAGATATTTCACAGTGAATGCTTTCTTCGGATATACTATTTTATTACAATAAGTTTTCTTGTTTGTTGAAATTCTCCGGCACGCAATGTATAGAAATATATCCCTGCGGCAAGATCCGATGCATCAAACTTCACCGTGTAACTCCCCGGTCCTTTGCGCTCATTCACTACTGTTGTAATTTCTTTTCCAAGAATGTCTTTTACGCTGATCGTTACATGATTGCTGACAGGTATTGAATAGCCGATGGTTGTCGCCGGGTTGAACGGATTTGGATAATTCTGTTCAAGCGAGAATTGTTTCGGCAGTGTCTGGTCACCGCCAACCGACATCGCACCCACATACGCGATATCGAAATAGTTGACATTGAAACCGCCGAAAAAGAATGACGTTTTTAAGACATGTGTTCCCGCAGTAAGATCATATTTTCCGATGCTTTGTGTTCCCCATGATTGATAGCCTCCCGTTGCCAAAACATTGACCACAGTAAGAACACCTCCGTCAACACCGACCCCGATCGATCCACCGGTATTAGGTGCGGCTAACCGGGCTGCAATATTATATTTGCCATCCTGTTGAACATTCATCGTGAATGTCAAATATTCTCCTGATGCAGTCCACCCGACACTGTAT
>JANXZD010000373.1 GCA_025355705.1 Bacteroidota bacterium
ACATACGACCAAGTGAAACAATTGTTCGAAATAGGTGTGTATCGCGTTGTTCTTGGAACTGCCGCAATTGATGATCCGGAACTTGTAACGCGTTGTGTGAAAGAATTTGGTGCTCGGAAAATTGTTGTCGGCATCGATGCAAAAAATGGTGTTGTGATGACAAAAGGGTGGAAAGAGAATACAGGAATTGAAGCAGTTTCATTAGCACTTAACATGAAAGCCATTGGTGTTTGCCGGGTTGTATACACCGATATTTCCCGTGACGGAATGCTCACGGGACCAAATTTTGAAGCAATTCAAATTATGGCAGAAAAAACAGGCTTACGAATAACGGCGTCCGGCGGTGTCTCTGGATATCAAGACTTGATCAAGCTTCAAGAATTGGAAAAATTTGGTGTTGATTCTGTTATTGTAGGCAAAGCTCTCTACGAGAATAGATTTTCTTGTCAGGCGTTATGGAGAGAGAACGAAAAAGAATTGGATGATCTAGGACCGACGAGAAGAATATAGAATGCTTGCAAAGCGAATTATCCCTTGTTTAGATGTAGATAAAGGCAGAGTTGTGAAAGGAACCAACTTCCTTGAATTGGTCGATGCCGGTGATCCGATTGAACAGGCAAAATTTTACGATAAAGAAGGTGCGGACGAACTGATTTTTCTTGATATCACTGCATCATCAGATAATCGTTCTACAATGATCGATGTCGTTCGAAGAACTGCGGAAGAAGTTTCTATTCCGTTTACCATTGGGGGCGGTATTCGTACAACTGATGATATGCGCGAAATGCTGAGAAGTGGAGCTGATAAGGTAAGTATCAATACTTCAGCGGTGAAAAATCCGCGAATTATCAATGACGGCGCAGAAAGTTTTGGTGCTCAATGCATTGTAGTTGCGATCGACGCGAAAAATGTGGCTAAGGAGAAATGGAAGGTATTTATTCACGGGGGAAGAGCGGAAACCGATTTGGACGTAATTGAGTGGGCACAAGAATGTGAACAGCGTGGTGCGGGTGAAATTCTACTCACAAGTATGGATCGTGACGGAACAAAAGATGGTTACGATATTGAACTGCTGAAAAAAGTTACAAGTGCTGTAAGAATTCCGGTGATAGCGAGCGGTGGAGCGGGAACAATTGAACATCTTTATGATGCTTTTAAGGGTGCAGATGTTGATGCTGTTCTTGCAGCATCAATATTCCATTTCCGGCAATTTACGATCAAACAAGCAAAAGATTTTTTACGATCAAAAAACATTTTAGTGAGAGTATAATCAGTTGACCGTCACCTTTAAGATGACAGTCAACTTAGAAAAAAAAGATGAAACTTCTAGACGATGTAAAATATGATGCGAACGGACTGATCCCAGCAATTGCGCAGGATGACGTGACTGGTGATATTTTGATGATGGCATGGATGAATCGTGAAAGTTTGGAAGAAACGGTGAAGACGAATCGAGCAGTTTATTTCAGTCGTTCGCGCGGAAAGTTATGGCGCAAAGGTGAAGAATCCGGAAATATTCAAGAAGTAAGATCCTTACACATAGATTGTGATGCCGATGTGATCCTTCTTCGAGTGCATCAAATCGGCAGTGCTGCGTGCCATACAGGACATCGCACGTGTTTCTTTCGAGAAATGACTGATGGGGGAAATGATTACAAAGAAAAGAACGATATCATATTCGATCCAAAGGAAGTATATAAAAAATGAAAATTACTGTCATTGGACATTTTTGCCTCGATGTTTTTCATCGGTTGGATGGATCGGAAGAAAAGATATTTGGAGGGATTTATCATTCTCTTGCCGCACTCGCAAATCTTGCATCGGATCGAGATACGATTTTTCCGGTATTTGGTGTCGGTGAAACGGAAATCAAAGAAGTAAGCAGCACACTTGCTCAATATAAGAATATTGATGTCAGCGGGATCTTTGAATTTCCAGGAGAATCTAATTGTGTTCATTATTTCGATGATAATCCAAATGAGTGCTCGGTGAATATTGCAAAACCAATCCCGTTCGCCCATATCAAAAAATTTCTTAATGTTGATGGTATTTACATCAATATGCTTTCTGGAAGAGATATTACCGTAGATACAATCGATGAGATCCGCCTTGAAGTTCGCGGAAAAAAAACACCGATCCATCTCGATATGCATTGTTTGACGCTTGCCGTGAATGTCGATGGGACTCGGGTCCGTACCCCGATGGCAGATTGGCGGAGATGGTGTTTTATGACGGATAGTGTTCAGATGAATGAGCAAGAGGCTGTGGGAATTTCCGTTGAACATTTTAATGATGAACTACTGGCGAAACAGATGATCCCTCTTATGGTGAAGGCATTCATTATTACCCGTGCAGAAAAAGGTGCCACACTGTTTCAAGAAGAACACAAACAGTTATTGAAAACGGATATTGCAAACGAAACAAATCCACACCCTGTCTCAACAATTGGTTCAGGAGATATTTTCGGTGTCTCATTGTTGTATGCCTATTTGAAGAAGAAAAATTATTTTGAAGCAACCACGTTTGCTCAAAAGTGTTCGGAATACAGCGTAAAATTTACTTTGTCAGAAAAGCATGCGCAGTTGAAAGCAATGAGAGAGTTATTATGAAACGTGTGCTGGTGTGCGGAAGCAACGGCTTGCTTGGGCAACGGTTGGCTTTTATCTTGGACGGTGAATCAGAGTATGAGGTATTGCACACATCGCACCATCGTTCATTTGTAAACAAACAGGAATTGGTTGATTATACCCAACTTGATATTTCTAATCGCGGTGATGTCAAGAGTCTTATTTCAAGTTTCCGACCTGACATTGTCTTAAATGCAGCAGCAATGACCAATGTCGATCTTTGCGAACGTGAACGTGAGCAGGCGTGGAAAATGAATGTTACCGGTGTTGAACATCTTGTGGAAGTATGCAGAAGGATCAATGCTAAACTCATTCATGTTTCGACGGATTATGTATTCGATGGAAAGTTCGGAAATTATGCGGAAGGAGATCGAGCCAATCCAGTGAACTATTATGGTAAGACGAAACTTGCCGGAGAGAATGTTATTATTTCAAGCGGAATAGATCACGCGATCCTTCGAACAATTCTTGTGTATGGAATTGGCATTAATGTAAAGAACAATTTTGCATTGTGGGTCATTAATAATTTGAATGAAGGTATACAAATTCAGTGCGTTGATGATCAGATCAGTAATCCTACGCACGTTCATGATCTTGCGATGGCAATGAAGAATATAATGGAAAGCGATGTTAACGGTATGTTCCATATCTCCGGTCCGGAAACAATCAGCCGATATGACTTTGCAATTCGTGCAGCAGATATTTTTGGTTATGACAAATCTCTTATTCTAAAAATAAAAACACCAGATCTTAGACAAAGAGCGACTCGTCCAATGAATACATCCTTCAACATTAATAAAGCCAAAACTCAACTTCACTATACCCCTATGACAATAACGCAGGGATTGATAATGATGCAGCACGACCTCACAGGAATCCATTTGAATTGATATGAAAAACATTTTCCTCCTTCCAGGTATTCTCACGGTTGCATTATACCTTGGTTCTTGCTCGTCTTCACAAAAGACAACCGATCTTGCTGATTCATTAAAGACATCGCCTAATAAAATAATGAGTCAGTTCAAAATGCTTTCCATAAATGTGCACCACGGATTGAAAGATAAGAGCGATGTAAAACAATTTGCTGATTGGATAAAGTCGACCGGAGCTGAAGTAGTAGCAGTGCAGCAGGTCGAACGGGCAACCGAATCAAAGCCGGGATTTGATGCATACAGTGAATTGTTGAAGCGATTAGATATGCGTGGAACATTTGCGAAAGCGCGTTATTTCCAAGGATGGGATTCGGGCAACTCATTATTCTGTATGTACCCTCTTCTGCAATCCAATGGTTTTACACTGCCGACCGGAAAAGGAAAGGTAAGACGGTCAATGTCTTTTGGTGTGTTTGAAATGGGGCTAGGTTCACTGGCATTTGGATCCGCCGATCTGGATGAAGAAGAACTTGCTGAGCGTGTAAAACAAGTGTATGAGATATTATCGATACAAAAAACGATGAAGGAATTTCCTATGATCATCGGCTGTAACATCGGTGAATCACCAAAAGGGAAAGCTGCGGCGAAGATGGCGGAAAATTATTCTTGTGCAAACAATGCCAATGAACAAACCGTAGGTTTGGATCAACATATCTATATCCCTTCAAATGGAAAAATGAAAGTCATTCTTTCTGAAAAAAAGCAATTTGACGAACTTAATGTAACCGGAATTCTTGTTACTCTTGAAGTAACACAATAAAGACTCACAAAGGAAAAATATGCTCGACATAAAAATTATTCGTGAACAGACTGAACGTGTAAAGAATGGTATTAAAGCGAAAAATGCAGACGATAATATCGATACAATTCTTGCTCTTGATAATCAGCGTCGAGTATTGATCGGTGAAGGGGAAGCATTAAAAGCGAAGCGGAACGAAGTATCAACGAAAGTCGGTCAGATGAAAAAGTCCGGCGAAGATGCTTCCGGTGTGATCGAAGAAATGAATTCGGTGAAGTCTCGAATTCAACAGATCGATGAAGAGTTGAAAAATGTTGAGGAGAAACTTGAAGAATTACTTCTCACTGTTCCAAATATCCCGCATTCCTCTGTTCCGCCAGGCAGAACACCGGACGATAATCAAACTGTCTCTGAATGGGGAGAGAAACCCAAAAAAGATTTCGAATTAAAACCCCACTGGGAAATAACAAATAAACTTGGAATCATTGATTTTGATCGCGGTTCAAAAGTTGCGGGCGCAGGATTTCCATTCTATGTTGGCAAAGCGGCAATATTACAGCGTGCATTAATTAATTTTTTTTTGGACCAAGCGGGTGAACACGGGTATACGGAACTTCAGGCACCAATTGTTGTCAATAAAGATAGTGCCCGCGGTACTGGTCAAATCCCTGATAAAGAAGATATGATGTATGTTGCTACGAGGGATGAACTGTACATGATTCCGACTGCAGAAGTTCCTGTTACAAATTTTCACCGCAAAGAAACATTTGAAGAAAAGGATCTTCCAGTCAAATATGCAGGATATACTCCATGCTTTCGTCGTGAGGCGGGTTCATATGGGAAAGATGTTCGCGGATTGAATCGTCTTCATCAATTTGATAAAGTGGAGCTAGTGAAATTTGTTCACCCGTCAACGTCGTATGATGAACTCGAATCGTTGCGAGGTGATGCGGAACGATTGCTTCAACTTCTTGGTTTACCATATCGCGTATTGTTGATGTGCGCTGGCGATATGGGTTTTACTCAGACAAAAAAATATGATCTTGAAGTGTGGGCAGCAGGACAGCAAAAATGGCTTGAGGTATCGTCCTGCAGTAATTTTGAGACATTCCAGGCTCGCAGAATGAACATCAAATTCAAATCTCGCGAAACCGGAAAACAAGAGTTTGTTCATACAATCAATGGATCAGGCCTTGCTCTACCGAGAATCGTTGCTGCGATCATTGAAAACAATCAGACCCCTGAAGGGAAAGTAATTGTACCGAAAGTGTTGCAGCAATACACGAAATTTTCTGTGATTGAATGAATCGATCGAATCTCAATAGTTGAAACGCACATCGGAACGGTCTCACGACCGTTCCCAAATTTTAAATAACAATGAAATCTCTTTTACGTCTTCTCCCATATTTATCGAAGTACAAAAGAACGTTGCTGTTTGGACTGCTAACTGTTATTATTAGCAATCTCTTTACAGTTGCAACGCCGTGGTTCCTTGGTGAAGCGATTGATAAATTGAAGCGGGGACTTGAGACACAATCACTTCAACACACGGACTTGTTTTGGTATGCAGCGATTGTTGTTGGCTTTGCTGTAATTGCAGGAATCATGCTGTTTCTCACACGTCAAACGATCATTGTTGTCTCTCGAAAAATTGAATATGATCTGCGGAACGATTTTCTTTCTCATATTCAAAAGCTTCCGCTCACATATTTTCAAAATACTCCCACCGGCGATTTGATGGCGCATGCAACGAATGATATCAGTGCAGTGCGGAATGTTCTTGGTCCCGGAATTATGTATCCTGCCGATACACTAATGACGCTTTCAATGTCCTTGATATTGATGTTCGTCAAAGATTGGCAGTTGACATTGCTTGCTCTTATTCCAATGCCATTCGTTTCGTATGCAGTCTATTATTTAGGGAAAGTCATCCATGAAAAATTCAACGAACGGCAGGAACAATATTCTGTTTTAACGACAAAAGCTCAGGAAAATCTTTCAGGTGCGCGAGTTGTGAAAGCTTATGTTCGGGAAGAATATGAAATTGAACAGTTTCGTATTGCAAGTTGGGATTATTTTAAAAAAAACCTTGTCTTGGCTAAAGCACAATCAATCATGTGGCCGTTGATGTTCATCCTTGTTGGTCTTTCTCTTTTAATTACAATATACGTTGGTGGTTTAAAAGTGATCAATGGAGAAATGACAATAGGAACATTGACCGCATTTATGACATACCTTTCACTGCTGATATGGCCGATGATCGCTTTCGGTTGGGTGACCAATATGTGGCAGCAGGGAGCGGCTTCAATGAAACGTCTTGTAAAAATCTTCGATACAGTTCCTGCAATTCGTAATACGGAAAAAACAGACCATTCTATCCAATCCGTTGAAGGTGAGATTGAATTTCGAAATGTGACGTTCACCCACGAAAGCGCGCAAACATCGACATTAAAAAATATTGATCTGAAGATTCCAAAAAGTTCCACTCTGGCAATCGTCGGCTATACTGGTGCAGGAAAAAGTTCGCTTGTTAATCTTATACCACGACTCTATGATGTTTCTGAAGGCGCTATTTTGATTGATGGTGAGGATATCAAAAAAATACCTGTTGAAGTTTTACGGAAAAGTATCGGGTACGTTCCTCAAGAGACATTTTTATTCTCGGATTCAATTGCGGAAAATATTCGATACGGTGATGATGACGCTGTTCACGAAATGATGCACGAAGCGGCGGAAGTTTCCCAGATTGCAAATGATGTCATTGATTTCCCGAAACAATATGAGACTATGCTAGGAGAACGCGGGATCACGCTTTCTGGCGGACAAAAACAACGGACAAGCATCGCTCGTGCAATATTACGAAAACCAAAGATATTGATCCTTGATGATGCGCTATCAGCAGTTGATACATACACAGAAGAAAAAATCCTCCAACGATTGAGAACGATGATGAGCGGGCGAACCAGTATTATCATCGCTCATCGTATCTCTACCGTTAAACATGCAGATAATATTATTGTGTTGGATGGAGGAAGAATTACTGAACAGGGTAATCATGATGAATTGATTGCAAAGGACGGGATCTATGCGGGACTGTATCGGAAACAATTATTGGAAAAAGAACTGGAAAGTCTATGAGTCAAATGCAGGAAGATGATATATTAGGTAAAGCATACGACACTCAATTGATGCGTCGGCTAGTTCATTATTTACGTCCATACAAATGGCAGGTTGTTATTGCAATATTTTTGGCTCTTGCCGTATCTGGTCTCGAAGCTGTTCGTCCATATTTCACTAAAATTGCGGTCGATGTTAATATTGCCAACAGCGATAAAGTTGGATTGTTAAATACCACCTTGTTGTTTTTCATCTTATTGATTGTTCGCGGTATCGTTCAATATTATAATGCATATCTCACTCAAAAGATCGGCCAGGAAACAATCTTTGATCTGCGGATGGAAATATTTCGACATCTTCAAAAATTATCATTAAAATTCTATGACAAAAACCCCATCGGTCGTCTGATCACGCGTGTTACAAGCGACGTTGAAGTGCTGAATGAAATGTTCTCCTCCGGAATTGTGATGGTGTTCAGTGATGTGTTTATGATCATCGGAATTGTTTGGTTCATGTTCAGCATGAATACCCAACTTGCATTATTGTCTTTAAGTGTTCTTCCGTTTTTGATCTATGGAACATCGTTGTTTCGGAAAAAAGCACGCGAAGCATATCGCGAGGTTCGTTTATACATTGCACGTATCAATACATTCATGCAGGAACATATTACTGGGATGTTGGTTGATCAGATATTTAATCGTGAAAAAAAGGCTTACAAAGAATTCGATCAACATAATGCCGGACATCGAGAAGCGAATATCAAATCTATCTTTTATTATGCGGTATTCTATCCGAGTGTCGATTTGATCGGTGCGGTTGCCGTAGGATTGATCATTTGGTATGCCGGCGGGAATGCCTTGCAAGGAAGTGTGACCATTGGAACGGTGATGGCATTTCTTCAGTTCAATGAAATGTTTTGGCGTCCCATCCGCGATCTTAGCGAAAAATATAATATTATGCAGACAGCAATGGCATCTTCAGAGAGAATATTTAAGCTGCTTGATGATCGGTCATTCATTGTAGAATCTGTATCGCCGCAGATCTTCAAGGATATTGAAGGAAAAATTGAGTTTAAGAATGTTTGGTTTGCCTATAATTCTGCTTCTGGAAATGAGAATTGGGTATTAAAGGATGTTTCCTTTACCATACATCCAGGAGAAACAGCAGCATTTGTTGGACATACGGGTGCCGGAAAAACAACGATCATCAATTTGCTTTCACGATTTTACGATGTTCAAAAAGGTGAAATTCTTGTTGATGGAATCAATATTCGTGATGTTGCTCTTGCAGATCTGAGAAGACATATTGCAGTTGTTCTGCAGGATGTTTTTCTTTTTTCCGGTGATATTAAAGGAAATATCAATCTTGGGAAGGAAGATATTTCCATAGAAGAGATCCAAAATGCAGCACGTATTGTTGGAGTTGACAAGTTCATAGAATCGTTGCCGAAAAAATATGATGAAGAAGTGAAAGAACGCGGTTCAACTCTTTCGGTAGGACAGAAACAATTGTTATCATTTGCTCGAGCTCTTGCATTCAATCCAAAAATTCTAGTATTGGATGAAGCAACGTCCAGTGTTGATACCGAAACTGAAATTCTTATTCAGTCTGCGATCCAAAAATTATTGGCATATAGAACGGCGATCGTAATTGCACACCGTCTTTCCACAATTCAAAGCGCAAATCGAATCATTGTGATGCATAAAGGAGAGATTCGTGAAAGCGGAACACATCAGGAATTGCTCGGTCAAAAAGGTATCTATCATCGATTGTACCTCTTGCAGTACAAAGATCAAGAAGCAGCATAAAATATCGATTCTTGCTCATACGATTTGTTTTTCCTACTTTTTTTACAAAGATGTTTTATTGAATAATTTTAGGAGCACGGTGTAATGCAAAACAATACAAAGATTGTTACACTCGAACGTCATATAAACGAAATAGAACATTTGCATCCTACTGCAACAGGTCATTTCTCAAATATTCTGCGCGATCTTTCTCTTGCCATAAAGATTATTTGGCGTGAGGTGAGTAAAGCTGGTTTGGTCAACATTCTTGGAGCGGCAGGAACACAAAATGTTTCCGGCGATCTTGTAAAAAAACTTGATGTCTTTGCCGATGAAACAATCCTTAGAGCAATGGATCACGGGGGTCATTTATGTGCAATGGCTTCAGAAGAACATGAAAGTATCATAAATATTCCGGAGCAACATCCAAAAGGAAAATACGTTCTTCTCTATGATCCTTTGGATGGATCGGGGAATATTGATGCCAATGTCAGTATAGGAACAATATTTTCTATCTATCGCCGTATTTCAAAGAACGGAAATGGTACCATAGAAGACCTTCTCCAGCCAGGTTACAAACAAATAGCAGCCGGATATGTTGTTTTCGGATCGAGTACAATGTTGGTATATACTAGCGGTGATGGTGTCCATGGTTTCACTCTTGATCCAAGTATCGGAGAATTTTTACTTTCTCATGAAGATATCAAGATTCCGAAACGTGGGAAAATTTACAGTGTGAACGAAGGAAACTATAAATGGTGGGGAACGGGTGTAAAAAAATATATTAAATATTTGCAGGATGAAGATCAAATGTCGTCCAGGCCGTACTCCGGACGATATATTGGTTCACTCGTTGCAGATTTTCACCGAACATTACTGTATGGCGGCATATACCTATATCCCGGTGATTCGCGGAATCAAAACGGTAAACTGCGGTTGTTGTATGAGAATAATCCATTGGCGTATATATGCGAACAAGCAGGTGGACGCGCGATTGATGGCGAAAAGCGTATCTTAGACGTTGTTCCAACAGAACTTCATCAGCGAACCCCGCTATTTATCGGGAGTGTTGATGATGTTAATGATTGCGAGCGATTCCTTAAGGAACAGTAACATCAAATTGTTGATTTGGATCTAAAATAAAAAACCTTCGTCATTGACGAAGGTTTTTTATTGGTAGGGTCAAAATGTTAATTATTTTAATTTCGCTCTAGCGCGTTTTGCATATTCACTTGTTGGATACATATCCAATAATTTCTGGTATTCGGTTTTTGCTTTTTGTTTATCACCTAAACGCTCGTAGCTTTGTGCGATCATTAATTGTGCGTCATCTCTTTTTTCAGAGAATTTATATCCCTGCACTAATTGAAAATGCTGGATGGCTTGAGAGTAATCTTTTAATTGAAAATTACATTCACCCATCCAGTAATGGCAGTTATCGGCATAATCATCTTTAATACCGCTATTTAACAATGTCTGTAATTCTCCGATGGCATCCCGATAATTTTTTCGTTTGGCAATACTAATTGCTGATTCATATGCTTTGATCTCTTCAGCTGATGATTTTCCGGCAATTGCCTGACGTTTTTGAACTTTTACCGGTTCTGATTTTTTTGGCGTGGATACTAATGCCGCATTTGCTGCTTCTAAATCTGATATCTTTGTTGAGAATTCTTTATTGGATTGATGTAAAGAGGAATTTTCTTCCTTTAACTGCACATTTTCAGATTTTATTGCATCAAGATCGGCTTGCAATTGTTCTTTTGTAATTGATGAATGATTGTTCTCGTCAACCTTTAATATAATTTCATGTTTACGGGCCACGGCAATTTTTTCAATTTCCTTTCCCATTTTTCCGTAACCTAATAAAACAATTTTCATTTTACTTAAATTTAAAATTCAGAAACAAGCCACGAATAGCACGAATGAACACTAATATTGGTGTTAATTAGTGTAATTAGTGGCTAAATTTAAATAAAATGAAAATAATATTATTAGGTTACGGAAAAATGGGAAAGGAAATTGAAAAAATTGCCGTGG
>JANXZD010000374.1 GCA_025355705.1 Bacteroidota bacterium
AGAAAAAAACCTAAACTCAGTGATGCAGCAATTCCGAATCCGCCGCGCCTTGCCATAACCCCAAGTGGAGCGCCGACAAGAATGAAGACGAAACAGGCAACGGGAATTGAATATTTTTTGTGGATTTCGACAAGAAGTTCCCGGATTTGTTTTTTTTGATACTCATCGTTAGCGATCTCACTTTCAATATTGTTCCGGTAGAACATCAATTGGCTTTTCATATCGGAATATTGGTCGATACTTTTCCAAAAATCTTTTACAGTAGAGGATTCTGAAACTGATCCGGTAAATAGTTTTTCATTCAATGCGATTGTATAATTATCGATCCGTTCTTGAATTGTATTTGTCAGACCTTTCAAACTGTCGACCATGTATAACATTTCACCTGAACTCAGCTCGCGGTCTCCGCGGGTAAATGCATCAACCGCCGATCGTTCAAAATCAAATCCTTCAGAAACGGTTGTAAGACGTTGACGTTCAAATTTAACCACACGGTATAGATTCGGTTTATTATGATCAACTTCGTAGATCTCTCCGTCGTAAAGGTCCATGATCAATTTTCGATAGTCGCTGGAAAAAGAAAGAGAACCACGTTTTGCTGTGATCAGTGTGTTTTTGCTCGGATCCGAATGATTGTAAATCGTTACACCTTCAAGTTCATTCGATTCCTCAAATGTTTTTCGAACAAGCATACTGTAGCCGGTCATATCTTGATTGAACAATCCCGGTATCAATGTCAGCGTAGGTTTTTTTCTACGAATATCTAATGTGAGAGTTTTTGATCGGTGATTCGCTTCTGGTAAAACTTTATTATTGAATTCAATCATTAGATAAGTGATGATCAATGCACAAATGGCAATTGGGAACATCATCCGGTAGAGGCTCATTCCGCCCGCTTTCATCGCGGTTATCTCGTTTGTGGAAGCCATCGCGCCAAAGGCCATCAGTGTTGCTACCAACACTGCCATTGGTACTGCAAGCACGACCATCCACGCAAGATTCAGCATCATCAATTCAGCGATCACAGCACCGCTCAAGCCTTTCCCAACAAGTTGGTCCATAAACTTCATAACAAATTGAAGCATAAAGACCGACATTAAAAATAAAAATGAACCGATGAACGGGGCAGAATGTCGTTTAACAATGTATAACCAGATTATCATACCACAAGATACCTCTCAAATGGTTTGACAATCAAGATTTTATTTTTATTTTATGCAGCAATTCCATTTCAAAAGCCGTAGAAAAACGTCGATTATTTGTCGGTCACCGATAATAATGCTATAAAAATAATTCCATTATTCATTCACTACTAAAGGTTCAACTATGAAAAAAACGTTTAAGATTGCAGGGATTGTTGTTGGCGGTTTGCTGTTGGTTATACTTGCTCTTGTTGCGTACCTCAATTTCTTCTTTCCTAAAGTCTCTCCGGCTCCAAAGCTCACCATTAATGCTACACCGGAAATGATCGAGCGTGGGAAATATTTAGCAAATCATGTTTCAGTGTGCATAGATTGTCATTCGGAGCGTGATTGGACAAAATTCTCTGGTCCGGTAAAGCCTGGAACGTTTGGGAAAGGTGGAGAAAAGTTCGATAAAGATGGTGCTGGAGTTCCCGGGGAATTTTACGCACGAAATATCACCCCAACAAATTTAAGAAATTGGTCGGACGGTGATCTTTATAAAACCATTACCACCGGTGTCCGAAAAAATGGAGAGCCGATTTTTCCATTGATGCCATATTTATCGTACAGAAGTATGGATCCGGAAGATGTTAAATCAATCATCGCATATTTACGAACGTTGACACCGTTGGAAGGAAGTTATCCCGATGCGCATTTAAATTTCCCAATGAATTTGATCGTGAGAACAATTCCAAAAGACCCGACTCCCAGTGTACGACCTGATCCGAAGGATACGGTGAAGTATGGTGAATATTTGGTGAAAATTGCAGCATGCGCAGATTGTCATACCAAAATGGAGAAGGGTCAACCATTACCCGGAATGCGTCTTGCGGGTGGATTCGAATTCAAATTTCCCAATGGAAATGTTGTTCGTTCCGCGAACTTAACTCCAAGTCAGGAAACTGGGATCGGTTTATGGACCGAAGAAGTTTTTCTTGGAAAATTTAAAATATACAGGGATTCTATTGGACGGAATAAATCGGTTACTCCTGATGAATTCAATTCAGTGATGCCGTGGACAATGTTTGCTGGGATGACTGATGAAGATTTAAAATCAATCTATCGCTATTTTACAACGGTAGACCCCGTTGAACACAAAGTGGAGAAGTTTACTGCTCATAAATGAACAGAATAATAATTCGTTATAAAAAACCTTGTATAAATTATTATACAAGGTTTTTTGTTTCTTGCTACTTCATTGAATATTTTCAATATTCAAATGCATAAAATTAATATCTCTTTTTTTGACATTTCTCGAACAACTCATCATGAAAAAAATTCGCTATGGAATAATAGGCTTTGGTAATTTTGCTGAACGTGCAATAATGCCGGCGATCCGTTCAGTAAATAATTCTGAACTTGTTGCGATCCAAAAACGATCTTTGGATACTGCAAAGAGTAAAGCTGCAGAATATTCCATCCCTTTTTATTTTGATTCAGTGGAAGCGCTTGTTTCTTCGAAAGAAATCGATGCAGTTTTTATCGTTTCAGCGAACTCTCAACATCACAAAGAAACTCTTTTAGCGGCAAAAGCAAAAAAACATGTGATTGTTGAAAAACCGATGGCAGTCAGCTTCCTTCAAGCAAAAGAAATGATTGAAGTATGTGAAGTGCATAATGTAAAATTTATGGCAGGTCACATGCTGCGTTTTTCTCCGTTATTGCAACGAATGAAGGAGATGATCAATTCAGGAATCATAGGAGAAATAACATTTGCACAATCTCCTTTTGTGTATGATGCTCAACAATCGCAGCGAAAATGGGTATTAGACAAGAAGAATGCGGGGGGTGGCCCGTTGTTCGATATTGGTATTCACTGTTTGGATTCAATTCGTTTTGTATTGAACGATGATCAAATTGTGAATGTAAAGAATTTGATGAATCCGCAGCATACTGAAACGGGTGTCGAAAAGACAAGCCTTTTATCTTTTCAATTCTCGAAAGGAACAATTGGAAGCGTCTATACGTCAATCCAAACATCATACCGTCAATCGTTCATAGAATTCTTTGGTACAAAAGGATCCATATCTGCTTTTTATTTTACCCCAAGCAATACGCCGGTGACACTTGAGGTAAAATTGGGAAAAGGAGGTTTAATTGATTCAATTAACCATGAAGAGATATTGGTCCCAAATTTATATGAATTGGAGATCTCTCATTTTTCCGATTGTATATTGAATGATGCAAAACCATTTGTGGATGCACATAGTTCATTACATAATCAACATATTCTAGAATTGGCATTAAAATAGCATAAATAGGGGAAAATAAAACTTCTTTTAGAATTTCTCTTTTTTCGCTACATTGTAACGCACAATAGTTCACATATTTACTAACGAAAACAAACAATGATAAATAAAAAAATTAAACGACTAGGAATTCTCACCGGTGGAGGCGATTGTCCGGGACTTAATGCAGTTATTCGCGGTGTTGCAAAACCCGCAATGAATGACCACGGTCTTACGATCGTGGGTATTGAAGACGGTTTTGAAGGATTTGTTGAAGGACGTATGCGCGAAATCTCACGTGATGATATTGCCGGAATTATCGGGGAAGGCGGAACGATACTTGGCACTTCTAACAAAGGGGACCCATTCCATTATCCTTCCGAAGGTATGAATGGTGTCGAGATTGTCGATGCCTCACAGCGTGTGTTAAAACATTATAAAGGATGGGGATTAGATGCGTTGATCACTATCGGTGGTGATGGAACAATGCATATTTCTAATAAGCTTGGCGACTTAGGAATGAATATTGTTGGTGTTCCCAAAACAATCGACAATGACCTTGAAGCAACAGATCAAACGTTTGGTTTTGATACTGCACTTTCTATTGCAACCGAAGCGATCGATCGATTACATACAACAGCATCGGCTCACCACCGTGTGATGGTGATTGAAGTGATGGGACGATATGCTGGGTGGATCGCATTAGAAGCGGGGCTTGCCGGCGGAGCAGATATTATTTTGATGCCCGAAATTGCATTCAATTGGGAAAGTGTGATGAGACGCGTTATCGAGCGAAGTACACGTGGGAATCGGTACAGTATTGTCTGTATCGCCGAAGGTGCAAAAGCCGCTGACGAAGAGATTGTTATTAGAGAAACCGATGTGAAACGAACTGATCCTATCCGTTTCGGAGGGATTGGTGAACATGTTGGTCGTCGTATTACACAAGAAACCGGATTGGAAACGCGAACAACAATTCTTGGGCATTTACAGCGCGGTGGAAGTCCAACAGCATACGATCGAGTTCTTGCAACACGATACGGAACTAAAGCTGTTCAGCTTGCCGTTAACGGTGAATTTGGACGGATGGTAAGTCTTCGAGGATTGAATGTTACAAGTGTAACTATCAAAGAGGCGATCTCAAAACAACGGTTGGTTCCTGTAGATGGTGAAATCATCAATACCGCACGTGCTGTTGGGACAAGTTTTGGGGATGAATAATACTGTTGAATAAATCAAATGGTACAACCAATGCCGGGCGTTTCATTTTTAATGAAATCTCGGCATTTAAATTTTAATATGTGAGAACTCATTCTGATTCAGTGAATGGTGTACCGATCATCGACAGTGAGTTTCTGTTGAATGCTTATTGCAATGGAATGTTTCCAATGGCTGATGGAAAAGAGGGGGAGATTCACTGGTTCTCGCCCGAGCAGCGCGGAATCATACCGTTGGATGATTTAAAGATATCGCGAAGTCTTCGTCAGGCTCTTCGGAAAAAGAAATTTGCGATCCGCATCAATTCCAATTTTGAAGCAACAGTGAGAGCGTGTGCAGAGCGGGACGATGTGTGGATATCGGAAACAATCATACAGAGTTATCTACGTCTTCATCATCTTGGGCATGCTCATTCTGTTGAATGTTGGAATAACGAAATGCTAGTCGGCGGATTATATGGTGTAACGATTGGCGGTGCTTTTTTTGGTGAATCAATGTTCAGTCGTATGACTGATGCTTCAAAAGTTGCCCTCGCTTTTTTAGTGAAGAGAATGAATGAACGAGGATTTATTTTGCTGGATACACAGTATTCTAACCCTCACTTGGTAACTCTTGGTTGTGTTGAAATTCCTCATCGTGAGTATATGCAACGATTACAAAAAGCAATTCAAATAGATTGTCATTTCACGGAATAACTTCTATGAATATCATTACCGAAACAACATTTCCTGAGTTACACTTTTTGAAACGTGGTAAAGTGAGAGATATTTATGATGTTGGAGAATATTTACTCTTTGTCGCAACGGATCGATTGTCGGCGTTCGATGTTGTCATGCCGCAGGGAATCCCGTTAAAAGGAAAAGTGCTTACGCAAATTTCTGCATTTTGGTTTGAGCAAACCAAAGACATCATTCAAAATCATGTCATTTCAACGAATGTAGAAACATTCCCCAAGGAGTGTGAACCATATAAAGAACAGTTACGCGGGCGAAGTATGTTGGTGAAAAAAACCCAGCCTCTTTCGGTCGAATGTATTGTTCGAGGATATATGTCCGGCTCAGGGTGGATCGATTATCAAAACACAGGATCGATCTGTGGAATCTCCCTTCCACAAGGAATAGTGGAAAGTCAAAAGCTTCCTCGCGTAATTTTTACTCCTTCCACTAAAGCGGCAATAGGAGTTCACGATGAAAATATATCTTTTGATGAGATGATCCAAAGAG
>JANXZD010000422.1 GCA_025355705.1 Bacteroidota bacterium
GCAAATGATAATAAAGATTTAGTTCAAGCAGCAGGGCAAATTGCCGATGTTTTGCGAAAAGTGTCTGGTACAACCGACATACGCCTCTCATCCGAAGCCAGCAAACCAGAAATGAATATCGAAATCGATCGAGCTAAAATGGCTCAATTCGGACTTTCGGTAGCCGACGTTGGTTCAACATTGCGCATTGCTCTGACCGGTGATGATGAATCGAAATTCCGCGATGGTAATAACGAATATGATATTCGAATCCAATTTGATGAATCAGACCGTTCGCGAACATCAGAAATTGGAAACATTGTTTTTGTAAATAGCCGTGGTCAACAAATTGAATTACAACAATTCGCCACTATTAATCAATCCTCAGGTCCTACACGTTTAGAACGGAGAGATCGTATTGGCGTATTGTATGTAAAAGGTGAAACTCTTGGTCGCCCGGTAGGAACAATTATGGAAGACTTTAAGAAGGCGATTGCCAATACACAATTACCCGTAGGCGTATCAATTTCATACCTTGGAATGGAAAAACAACGCGCTGAAGGATTTAACAGTTTATTTATTGCAATGGGGATCGGTATTTTATTTATCTATCTCATAATGGTTGCATTGTATGATTCGTATGTCTATCCAATCGTAGTGTTGTTCTCTCTTCCATTGGCGATGATCGGTGCAATGGCTGCCCTTGCAATTTCGGGAAAAGCATTGAGTATCTTTAGTATGCTGGGTATTATTATGCTTATGGGTCTTGTTGCAAAGAATGCAATCCTTCTTGTGGACAGAACAAATCAAACTAGGCTTGACCGCGGTTTTACTGTTTACGAAGCGCTGCTTGAAGCAGCGCAATCAAGATTACGCCCTATAGTTATGACAACTGCTACAATGATCTTCGGTATGATGCCAATTGCTCTTTCAACTGCATCGGGTTCCGAATGGAAATCCGGCCTAGCATGGGCACTTATTGGTGGGCTTACAAGTTCTATGTTTTTGACGTTACTTGTAATTCCAGTGGTCTATATGAAGATTGATGAATGGAAGACGAGAATTCCGGCATTCTTTCGACACCCATCTGCAATGTTTGCACGATTTAGAAAAAATGGAACAAATGGAAACGGTGTCGGTGTAAATACCAATGGAAAACTAGAAGTTGTTCCAACAAAACGGTAATCATTAATGAATTTAAAACTCAAATCCCCTGAGATCTATCACAAGGTTTCGGGGATTTGAGTTTTAAAAGTCATCCCGGAAAATAGTTGACCAACCACTTCTTTCATACAACACATTTTCGTAATTTTAAAAGTAGTCATAGATTATATGGGTGATTCTATTTAGCGAAGAACATCTTGCAATCAAATTCGGATACTGTCAAAATATAATGAAACCAAAGCAGTCTCAGCTAATAACAAAGTGTATTATTATTTTAGTTTTTCTAAACGCCCACCAGTTACTTTTTTCACAGATTTCAGCATATGGCTCAGCAGCGTATGGCTACAGCTCTAATCCTTTGTATAACAATCAAAAATTATCCGATCACCTTTTTCAAACATATGTTGAAGTAACTTCTGATAACAACTTAGAATCCTCTGACCTAAAACTGCAATATGTCGGTGGCGCAATGATCTTTAACCGTTTTTCGCTTCGCAACTATTATGAACATAGTTTTGGATTACAATTCGACACAAAATTTTCTCCTCCATTAAAAGACATTACGGATGATGAGTCTGCCGAACAGAATGATTCAGCAGGAATATCTTTTCATACAGACTTTCAGATATCGGCAAGACATGACAACAAAGAATTTCAGGAATTTGATAACTATGGTCTTATATCAAATAATCTCGCAAGCGTTAATGCCGGCGATGGATATGCTGTAAGATTTAATAGCAAAACAGAGTATCGTTATTATCAATATCTGCGCCCGTATGAAAATTTTTCTGAAATATTCACATTCAATATAGAGAACGAAATAGAAACACCATTTCATTATGGTGTTTCGTTAAGCGGAGGGCTAAAATATTTTCCAAAGATAAAATACGATACAACATTGTTCGAAGAGACTCGTTCCTATGCAATACAAAATGTGCCCGATTCTACATTGGTGGGAGTAGGGCAACAGAGGCACTGGGTGTATTCTACTTATCCCGATACGAGTGAATCTGATAAGACGCTGTTACAGAAACCAAAAACAAAAACAGCATATCAAATTGCGCTTGGAGGGTTTATTCAGCAGAAATGGAACGATGTTTTATTCAGGGCAGAAATTATTTATCGAATCAATTCACGATCAACATTGCTGACCCTTGTACAAAATAGTTCCACGCTTACTTTGAATGAGGATCTTTATAACGATGTTTTTAACGCACATGGACCTGAATTACATTTTCTTGCAAAATATTTGCTGCCGTTGGATATCCAACTCTCGACCAATCTCGATGTAGAACATCGAATCTATGAAACCCCTGCGTATGCCCTTGTTTCAGGTGAACCTGAACAATACAGCCGTAAAGATTTTAGCACAAATTTTGAAATAAATATTTCAAGATTTTTTCGATTCTCAAATACGATCGGATTTGATGTGACATTAAACTCAAGTTATCTTCGGAATGAATCGAATGATGCATATAATGATTATTCTCTGTACGGATATTCGCTTTCTTTTGGATGCGGTTTCTAAAAAATGTTATTGCCTCACTTCCCTGCAAGTTCATTTTCTTTTTTCACACTATCATCAACAGAATTGGTGAAATCCGGTCATTATAGGAAATGCGCGATATAGTGCGTAATGCTATCATAACTACCACTAATAAAAAACATAAAGAAGTCCGCTTAATTTTTCTTAAATTGTACGTGTCTACGATATTAGTCTATTATTTTAGGGAATATTAATGAAGAAGATTGCTGTTATTTTTGGAACAAGACCAGACACAATTAAACTGGCCCCCATTATCCTAGAATTAAAGAAACATCAAAAAGATTTCAGCGTTGTTACCATAGCGACTGCACAGCATCGTCAAATGTTGGACCAGGTCTTAGATGTTTTCAAAATTGTTCCTGATTATGATCTGAATATCATGCAGGCAAAGCAGACGCTTGCTTCACTCACGCAAAAAATCATCACTGCTCTTGATGAAGTTCTTGAAAAAGAAAAACCGGATATGGTGTTGGTTCAAGGTGATACGACAACGACATTTGTCGGTGGCTTGGCTGCATTCTATAGGAACATTCCTGTTGGACATGTTGAAGCCGGACTCCGGACACATGATAAATCAAATCCGTTTCCGGAAGAGATCAATCGAAGATTGACCAGTTGCGTGGCTGATATTCATTTTCCACCGACTGCAACCGCCGCAAAAGCGTTGCAAAAAGAGAATATTGCAAAAGGATCTATTTTCGTCACAGGGAATTCCGTGATCGATGCTTTACAAATTGCTGTGAATCAAAATCACCTTTTTTCTCTCCCTATTCTTAATGTTTTAACTGCTCAAAAGAGGAAGATCGTTCTTTTAACAATGCATCGCAGGGAAAATTGGGGCGCCCCGATGAAGGGTGCATGTGAAGCAGTGAAAGATCTTGCTAAAAAATTTCCTGATATGAATTTCATTTTTCCCGTTCACCTTAATCCGGTTGTGCGAGAGATTGTGTACCCCATTCTCGGTAAATCAGCGAATATTTCTTTAATCGAGCCTCTTGATTATTTGGATTTTGTGAATCTAATGGCAAAGTCGGATCTTATCATTACAGATTCAGGCGGAGTTCAAGAAGAAGGACCTTCGCTTGGTAGACCGATTCTTGTCTTACGAAACGTGACTGAACGACCCGAAGCAGTACAATATGGAACAGTAAAACTTGTTGGTCTTGAGAAGAAAAATATATTTTCTGCTGCCGCAAAACTATTAACGGACAAAAAAGCATATCGCACGATGGCGGCAGCAACAAATCCTTATGGAGACGGCACGACTGCAAAAAGAACTGTTCTTGCAATCCAGAGATATTTTGGTTTGACAAAGAAAAAATTTATTCCTTTCACTCCTCGTTAACAGTGTCTTCTTTATATATGAAACGTATCTCTATATTATTTTTATTTGCTGTTGTCGCTTTGGTCAGTTCTATTGTTGCACAAGAAGCTCCTGCAAAAAAGATCCTTGTTGTTGTCGAAGGAAATTCCGATCTGAACAATCCGTCCTATGCAGTCGGGCGACAAATTCTTACTCTGTTCGGACATTTTTCAGTGCAATCAACATTGGTTGCCGTCCATGATTATATACCGGAAATGATTGAGAAATTCGATGTGATTTTTTATACGGGATTTAATCCAAAAAATAACGTCCCAAAGTATTTTTTGAACGATGTATTCAAAACGAAGAAACAAGTTGTATGGTTAAGCACCGGCTTTATCGAATTCTGTCGTGAGTTTCCCGTTGAAAAGCGTTTTGGATTTTCTGTCGCACGATTTGATTCCACAACTGAATATTCTACTGTGGTCAGTAATTCTACCGTATTCACCCGGGGTGAAATGACGACTGGAATTATCCACATTGCGGATAAACAAAAAGTAAAGATCATCGCAACAATCCGTACAAAGAAAAACAATTCTGAACTTCCCTACATCGTTCAATCAGGTAACCTTATTTTCTTTGCAGATTCACCCCTGTCGTATACTGATGTCAGCGATCGGTATCTACTTTTTGCCGACATGCTCCATGATATTCTTGATGAACACCATGAAGAACGTCACACGGCTATTGTCCGCATTGAAGATGTGGATGCTTTTGAAAATCCTAACGAACTCCGTGATATTGCAGATCTTCTTTCTTCAAAAGGAATCCCTTTTTTAGTCGGTGTTGTCCCCTTCTATGTCGATCCAAGCACTGGTACTCGGTCGAGTTTATCTGAACGTCCTGACCTTGTTGATGCTCTAAAATATATCGTGCGAAATGGAGGCACAATTGTAATGCACGGAACAACACATCAATATAAAGGAACAACTACGGTTGATTTTGAGTATTGGGATGAAAGCACAAACAAGCCAATCAAAGAACAGACTGAGGCAGATATTGAACGAAAATTTGAGATGGGTATCCAGGAATTTATGCGGAATGGATTGTATCCGCTGATCTGGGAAACGCCTCACTACGCTGCATCGAGAATTGCCTATAAAGTTGCGGCCCGCCATTTTAGCACGGCATGCGAACAACGCCTCGCAAATGAAGATGCAGACTTCAGTCAATACTTCCCGTATATCATCAACAAAGATCTGTACGGTCAAACAATCTTTCCGGAGAATCTCGGGTATGTTCCTCAAGATCAGAAACCTGAGGTAGGAGAAAATGCAGTTCGAGTTATCTTAAATGGAGCTAAGACGTTGCTTAATGTTCGGGATGGCGTTGCAGGATTCTTTTTTCATCCATTTTTAAAACTATCATTGCTTGAAGAGATCGTTGATGGATTGCAGAATATGGGATACACATTTCTTGATCTGAAAGATTATCAGCACTGGGTGAAAGCGAACGAAAAAATCATCCTTTGTGGAAATCAACAATATTCACTTACGTCGAACGATCAATATCTTGTTGAATCGTATTTCGATCATAGTGGAGAATTAAAAGAAAAGATTATTTCACCGGAGCGTATAAAAGGCGTTGTGTCAAAGTCGATATCGCTCGGCGAAGGCGAGACATATAAAGCAGAATTAACTGACATTCGCATAAAAGAAATTTCGTTTACGGAAAAAACAGAACGCTTTGCGGCACAATTGTGGGAAAAAACCTTGGCACCGGAAATAAATTGGGAATATCCTCGTGTCGTTATTCTGTGGAATCATTTTTTGCGCGGAGCACAATTTAATAATCAGTCCTCATATATTGCAGCATTGCAAAGCGTGAATATCCCCGTTGATACCATCTTTGTCAATGAACCTCTCGACCTTTCACGGTACAACATGGTCATCGTTCCTTCCGGGTTCGTGGATTCTTTGAAGCAAACCGATTATGATATTTTAACAAACTTCGTTTCAAAAGGGGGTAATATTATCACTGATTCAAAGAGTGAACTGGCCAAAGAATTCGGTATTCGGCACTTGAATTCAATGCTGCGCGTTTCACGCGTGAGAGATAAGTTTTATTCTGAACAGTCTCTTACATGGCACGATCCGCA